>CALMHV010000452.1 GCA_937863905.1 uncultured Bacillota bacterium | reverse complement strand
GCGCCGGTTCGGCCAGGGACAGGTAGAGATCGGGACGGAGACGCCGGAGATGGTCCTTGCGCCGGCTGGGAGACCCCGGTCCGGTCTCGCCGGTCAGGCTCACGACTCCCGGCCGGCCGGGAAGCTCGGCGCCGAGTTCGCCGGAGACGAAGACCGCCGCGTCCGGCTGCCCTTGGCGGGAGGCGCTCCCGGGCGAGCCGCTGACGGCCACGGCCAGCCAGAGGTCGTTGGCCTCGGCCCGCTCGGCCCAGAGGAACCGGAGGTCGTCGAGTTCGGCCGGCCAGACGCCCGAGGCGAGAATCATGTCGGCGCCCTCCTTGGCCAGGAGGCGAGCCGGTTCCGGTAGCAGGAGGTCGAGCGGCTCAAGGAGGCCGACCCGTCCGAACGGAAGGTCGAAGGTGGGGAAAGCAGCTCCTCTTGCGGCCGCGGGCGCTTCCCCGGCAGCCACGAGGTGCGGCGACCGGTAGCGTCCGATGAGACCCTTCGGTCCGACCAGCCGGACCTCGCCCGCCCAGGAACTCACGAGATAGGTGCCCGTGGCGGCGGCCGCGGCGACGAGGGCCGGTTCGCGGGTTGGCGGCAGGACCAGGATGCGGGCCCCCGGTTCGCCGGGAAGCCGCGAGCCCAGGCGGGCCAGATGGTCCTCCCCTGGCGCCTCCAGGGCGGCTTCCGAGGCCGCCGACAGCGCGAACCGCCCGGCGCCGAGGCCGTCGAAGTTGAACCGCTCCGGCCAGAGGTAGGGGTGACGGGTGAGGGCGTGGTAGAGGTCCGGCCTCCGCCGCACCCAGGCGGCGGGAGCCGCCTCCGCCGCGAGGTCGACGGCCGCCGCGACCACTCCGTCGCCTCGGTCCTTCTGGGCCAGAATCTCGCCGCGCGGGCCGATGACGCAGGTCCCCCCGGCGAAGCCGACCCCCCGTTCCTCGCCCCAGCGGTTGGCGGCAACGACGGTCAGTCCGTTCTCGGCCGCCCGCGCCCGCCACTCCGGGCTGGGCGCCGCGCGAAGCCAGTTCGTCGGGAAGGCCAGCACGCGGGCGCCGGCCAGGGCCATGACGCGCGCGGTCTCAAAGAACCCGGCGTCCATGCAGATGAACAGGCCGAGCGGGCCCGGCCAGGGGCCGTCGAAGACGGGCAGGCCGAGGTTGCCTTCGGCCGCCCAGAGGGTGTCGCAGTAGAAGGAATGGGTCTTACGATAGACTCCGGCGACTTCGCCGTCCGGACCGATGAGGGCGGCCGAGTTGTAGAAGGCGCCGGTGGCCGGGTCGACCTCGGGAAGGCCGATGACCAGGCTCACCCCCCGCTGGCGGGCGAGGCGACCGAAGGCCTGGGTGGTCGGCCCGGGGATGGGCTCGACGAAAGGGGCTATCTCCTCGCGGTCCCGGAAGACATAACCCGTCGTGGCCATCTCGGGGAGGACGACGAGA
>CALMHV010000451.1 GCA_937863905.1 uncultured Bacillota bacterium | reverse complement strand
AGGAAAGCTCTGGACCGCCTGCAGGCGGCCGGTTTAGAGGTCGAGCTCGTCGGCCTCCGCGGCAAGACCATCGCCCCCTGCCTGGCCTGCCTCAAGTGCCGGGAGACGGGCGTCTGCGCCCAGAAGGACGACTTCGCCCCCATCTACGAGAAGATGGTCGCCGCCGACGGGCTCATCGTCGGTTCACCCGTGTACTTCGGCAGCGCGAACCCTCTGCTCATGGCCCTGCTCGACCGTGCGGGGTACGTGGGCCGGACGAGCGGGAAGTACGTTTTCGCGGGGAAGGTCGGGGCGCCGATAGCCGTGGCCAGGCGAGCCGGGCACAACTTCACCTTCGCCCAGCTCCTCCTTTGGTTCTTCATCAACGACATGATCATCCCCGGCTCGACCTACTGGAACGTGGCCGTGGCCGGTCCCGGCGGAGCCCGCGACGCCGACCAGGATGAGGAGGCCATCCGGACCATCGAGCACTTCGCGGACAACCTGGCCCGGGTGCTGCAAAAGCTCAACGGCTAGGGCGGGGCCAGGGCGGGCAAGGGCTGGGCTAGAGCGTGCCCATGCGTCGGAGGCCCTCGTTCGGCCCCGAGACCACTAAGACGTCACCCTCAAGGATGACGTCGTCCGCGCCGGGCGAAGCGTTCACGCTGTCGCCGCGGCGGATAAGGATGACGTTGGCGCCGAAGCGTTGCCGGAGGTCCAGGTCTCTCAGGGAATGGCCGTGGGTGAACTCCGCCGCGTTCACCTCGGCGATGCTGTAGTCGGGCAGGAGTTCGAACTGCTCCAGGACGTCGGGATTGAGCAGCCCTTGCGCCACGCGGCTACCCATGTCCCGTTCCGGGAAGACAACGCGGTCCGCCCCCACCTTGGCCAGCACTTTCCCGTGGATGGCCGACGAGGCTCGGGCGATGACCTGCCTGACGCCGAGTTCCTTGAGCAGGACCGTCACCAGGACGCTGGCTTCGATGTCGGCGCCCATGGCCACGACTGCGCCGTCAAAGGACGCCAGGCCCAGGTCGGCCAAGACCCCTTCGCGGGTGGCATCCGCCTGGACGACGTGGGACAGGGCGTCGGCGAGAGCCTGCGTGCGGGTTTCCTCGATGTCGATACCTAAAACCTCATGGCCGGACGCGCGAAGGGCCACGCTGACGGCCTCGCCGAAACGGCCGAGCCCGATCACGGCGATCTTCTTCAAGCCGTATCTCCTCCGTTCAACTCGCGTTCCCCCGGTCTCACCCGACGATGACGCGTTCCTCCGGAAGACGCCATCCCGCCGGGCGGTCCTGACGCGTCAGGGCCACCGCGAGGGTGAGCGGTCCGACGCGCCCGGCGTACATGACCAAAGACAGCAGGACCCGCCCGGCCACCGTCAGTTTGGGCGTCAGGCCGGTGCTCAATCCCACCGTGCCGAACGCGGAGACCGCCTCGAAGGTGACATCCATCAGCGGGGCGCCCTCCGTCGCCAGGAGGATGATGATCGCGGTTAGGACCAACCCCGCGCTCAGGGCGGTTATGACCCAGGCCTTTGTCGTCGTCTCCTGCGGCAGGCGCCGCTCACCCATCTCCACGTCTTCCCTCCGGCGAAGAGCCGAACGGACCGAGGCGAGCAGGGTGACGAAGGTGGTGGTCTTGATGCCGCCGCCCGTGGAACCAGGAGAAGCGCCGATGAACATGAGGATGGTCAGAATGAGCAGGGTAGGCTGCAGGAGGCTCCCGACGGCCACGGTGTTGAAACCCGCCGTCCTAGGCGTCACCGACTGGAAGAGGGCCGCCAGGAACTTGCCGCCAGGCGAGAGGGCGCCAAGAGTGGCCGGGTTGGCGAACTCAAAGGCCAGGACGGAAAGCGTGCCGACAACGATGAGGACGGCCGTCGCCTTGAGGACGACCCGCGAGTGGAGCGAGAGTCGTCGGCCGCGCCGGAGCGCCAGAATCTCGGAGAGAACCACAAAGCCCAATCCCCCCACGACAATGAGCGAGATGGTGGTGAGGTTGACGGGAACGTTTGTGACGTAGTCCAGCAGATTCGGCCCGAAGAGGCTGAAGCCGGCGTTACAGAAGGCGGAGACGGAGTGAAAAACCCCATAGTAAAGAGCCCGGCCAAGTGGGAAATCCGCACTGAAGGCGGCGGTGAGGATGAGGGCGCCAACCGACTCGACGACCAACGTTAGCAGGGCGACGTCCCTAACCAGGCGGCTGGTGCTGGCCAGGCGAGGCTGGCCGAGGCTCTCGCTGATGGTCATGTCGCTTCGGAGCGAGATGCGACGGCCGATGGCGTAGACGAATAGGGTCGTGACGGTCATGACCCCCAGCCCGCCGACCTGGATGAGCAGCAGGACAACCACCTGGCCGAAGGTCGTGAGGACGGCGGAGACGTCGAGGACCGTGAGGCCGGTGACGCACGTCGCCGAGGTGGCGGTGAAGAGGGCGTCGACTACGGGGAGGCCCCTCCCGTCGGTCGTGGCCGGCGGGAGCGTGAGCAGGAAGGTCCCGAAGGCAATCACGGCCGCGAAGCCTGTGGCCAGGAGACGCGCCGGGTTCAACGTCCCTCGGCTGGGAGGACGACGGCTGGGGGAGGCGGCTACCGGCCCATCCCCGGCGGCCCCGACCTGCTCGAACACGCCAGCACCCCGCATCAAGTGAAGACTCGGACTGTCGTCCGGCCAACCTGCCTCATCGGGCCGACAGCCGGCCCGACTGCTAGATTCGCGTCAGGCCCCCGGGAAACCCTGCTCCCCGGCGGGCGCTAGTGCTTCAAGTGGAACGGCACGGTAACGATGACCGTGTTCGGTCGCCACTGCAGCATGGCCCGGAGCCACAGGGCCGATTGGTTGTGGAGGAGGCGCTGCCACCAGTGCTTGGGCAGGAACTCCGCGATGATCACCGTCACGAACCGGGTCTTCTCCTTCTTCTGCAACCCATTGATGTAGCGGAGGAGCGGGGCCGTCAGGGACCGGTACGGAGACGGGAGGATTTCGAGGGGTATCCCGATGTCCCACTTCTCCCACTTCGCCTTGATCTTGGCTGTCTCTTCCTCGCTCATGGACACGTGCACCGCTCGGATGTCGTCACTCAGCGACCGGGCGTAGGCGATGGTCTGGGCCACGGCGCGGTGGATGCCGGCGATGGGAACGACCACGACGTGCTCGACGGGCTTGATCTTCTCATCAAGGTCCATTCGGAGGTCTTGGGCCACCATGTCGTAGTGGCGGCGGATGGCGAGAAACACCGAGACTAGCACCGGGATGAGGATGAGGACGATCCAGGCCCCGCGAGCGAACTTGGTGAGGCCGATGACCGCGAAGGTCACAGCCGTGACCAGGGCACCCGCCCCGTTCACGGCGGCGTGGACACGCCACTTCTTGTTCTCGTGACGCAGGCGCCACCAGTGAACGACCATACCCGACTGGGAGAGGGTGAAGGAGAGGAAGACGCCTACGGCATAGAGCGGGATGAGGGAGTGGGTCTTCCCTTGGAAGAGGACGATGAGCGCCCCGGAGATGACACCCAGAAAGACGATACCGTTGGAGAAGACCAGTCGGTCGCCTCGGTTGGCCATCTGCCGCGGCAAGAAGCCGTCACGGCCGAGGATGGACGATAGGCGTGGGAAGTCGGCGAAACTCGTGTTGGCCGCCAGGACCAGGACGAGCATCGTGGAGGTCTGGACTATGTAGTAGAGGATGCCCCTCCCGAGGACGCCCCGGGCGATCTGGGACATCACGGTCTCCGTGGCCAGAGGGACCACGCCAATGGCGTGGGCCAGGAGGCTGATGCCCAGGAACATGCTCACGGCGATGACGGCCATCCAGACGAGCGTCCGGGCGGCGTTCCGCGAGACCGGCTCGAAAAAGGCCTGGATGCCGTTGGAGATGGCCTCGACGCCGGTCAGGGCGGCGCAGCCGCCGGCGAAGGCGCGCAGGACGAGGAACAGGGTCAGGGGCGCGAGCGTCTCGGTCGACATGAACTCCGGGGGCGGCAGCGTCGCCAGGCCGCCCGTGATCCACTTGAAGAGGCCGACCGCGTTCATGAAGAGGATGCTGCCGATGAAGAAGTAGGTCGGCAAAGAGAAGAGGTTGCCCGACTCTCGGACCCCGCGAAGGTTGCCGATGACCAGAATGGCGACGGCGAGCAGGCCAAGGGCCACCCGGTGTTCGTGAAGCACCGGCACGGCCGAGGTGATGGCGGCGATGCCCGAGGAGACGGAGACGGCGACGGTCATCACGTAGTCGATGAGAAGGGCGGCGCCGGCCGTCAGCCCAGGGATGAGGCCCAGGTTGTCCTTGGCCACGATGTAGGAGCCGCCGCCGGATGGGTAGGCGAAGACCGTCTGACGGTAGGAGAAGGTGACGATGAAGAAGAGGGCGGCGATAGCGAAGGCGACCGGCAGCCCGTAAACGAGGGCCAGCGGTCCCGCCAGGACCAAGACCAGGAGCACTTCTTCCGTGGCGTAAGCCACCGACGAGAGGGCGTCGGACGAGAACACGGCCAGGGCCTTGAAGATTGTCAGGCGCTCGGTGGCGATGCGCTCGGTCTCGAGCGGCTCACCGACGAGGAGCCTTCTGAGGGAGAACACTTTCCCACCCGTCTCCTGCTACACCCTGAATCGACACTTCGTGCATTCTACCTTGACCGACGCGAACTGTAAACAGGCCTAGAGGTTGCCGTGGAAGTCGGGGATGTATTCCTCGCCGGCGGCGCCCGGCGCCTGCCGGTACCCGCGGTCCAGGCCGAGTTCGTCGCAGAGGTCGAGGAGAGGCTCATACTCCTCCGGTCTGAGCCGGCGGGCCAACTCCGGGAACTCCCGGGCCCGGTGGACCGGTGTGTACTGGGCCATCAGGCTGAGGTGGGCCTCGGGCAGTTCGCGGGCGAGCCAGGTCAGGACCTGGCTCGAGTCGGCCGCCCCGCCCGGCAGGACGAGGTGGCGCACGAGAACGCCCCGGGTGAGGAGGCCCTCACGGTCAAAGGTCGCCCCGCCCGTTTGCCGCGCCATCTCACGGAGGGCTGCCGTCGCGGCCGCGAAGTAGCCGGGGGCGGAGGAGTAGCGACGGGCGAGGTCGTCGTCGTGGTACTTGAGGTCCGGAAGGTACACATCGACCAGCCCCTCCAGGCGGCGCAGGCTCTCCAGGGTCTCGTAGCCGTTGCAGTTGTAGACGACGGGGATGGAGAGCCCGCCGGTTCGCGCCAGGCGGAGGGCCTCGGCGACCGGGCCCGAGTACTGCGTTGGTGAGACCAGGTTCACGTTGTGCGCCCCGCGCTTCTGTTGCTCGAGGAAGACAGCGGCGAGTTCGGAGGGAGTGACCGCCACGCCGACCGGCCGTGTCGAGATGTCGTGGTTCTGGCAGAAGACGCACCGGAGGTTGCAGCCGCCGAAGAAGACCGTTCCCGAGCCGCGCGTCCCGGAGAGGCACGGCTCCTCCCCGTGGTGGAGTTGCGTGTGGGCCACCCTCGGCAGGTACGGGCAGCCGCACACTCCGAGTTCGCCGGCGGGACGGTCCACCCGGCAGCGGCGCGGGCAGAAGTCGCAGGAGGCCTTCATGGCCCGATGATAGCACACGGCGGGGCGGCTTTCCGCCCGAGGTAGATGAGGTCGGGCGGCACGGCCCTGGGGGTGGGTAGGGTCCGGCGGGCGGACACGGCCCGCCTGGTCACGGCGAACCCGGCCCGGGCGAGGCCTGTCTCGAACCAGGGCGCCTCGGCCGCGCTCCAGAAGGCGGCCACTCCTCCGGGCCGCAGGGCGGCGTGGGCCGCGGCAAGCCCTCGGCGCCCGTAGAGGGCGCGGTTCTCGGGGCGCACGAGCCAGCCGGGGCCGTTGTCCGTGTCGAGGAGGAGGAGGTCGAAAGGCGCGCCGTCGCTGGCCCGTTCGCGCAGGAAGGCGAAGATATCACCCACGACCAGAGTGACCCGACCGTCGGCCAAGGCGTCCCGCGCCCCCTGGAAATGGCGGAGGTTCCAGGCCACGACCTTCGGCTCCAACTCCACGACTACGACGTGGCCGACGCGACTGTCGGCCAACGTGGCCGCGAGGGTCTGCCCGACGCCGAGACCACCTATGAGCACGCGGAGGCCGGCGGCCGCGGGGGCGGGTCCGGCGCCGGGGTCACCAACCTCGAAGAGGGCGGCCAGGCCTAGCCGCGCGAGGTCTCGCTCGGACCGACGGTTGTAGGTGGCCATGAGAAAGACGCCGTTAGCGACTATCTCGTAGTGACCCCGCTCCACCCGTACGAGGGCCAACTCTCCTGACACCCCTTGGCAGCGCTCGATGACCTCTCGCACGGGGCGATCCTCCCCATAGTGGCTAGCCGA
>CALMHV010000450.1 GCA_937863905.1 uncultured Bacillota bacterium | reverse complement strand
GCCGGCGCCCTCGAACTCGACTGCTCCGGCCTGGTCGTCGCCCCCGGCTTCATCGACATCCACAGCCACAGCGACTTCAGCCTCTTCCTCGACCCCGGCGCGCCGAACTACGTCGCCCAGGGCGTGACCCTGCTCGTCAACGGCAACTGCGGCACGAGCGGCGCGCCCATCGACGCCAAGGACCCCCTGACCGCCCAACTGATCGGGGATGAGCGCATCCTGCGTCTCATCACCTGGTCGAGCTTTGCCGAGTACATGGAGACCCTGGACCGCCTACCCAAGGCCGTCAATCTCGCCGCCCTCGTCGGGCACGTGAACGCCCGCGTGACGGCTCTGGGGGTCTCCGACCGCCGGCCCGATGACCGCGAACTCGAGGTGATGAAGGCCGTCGTGCGCGAGGCCATGTCGGCCGGGGCCTTCGGGCTTTCGACCGGCCTCATCTACCCGCCGGGCGTCTTCGCCGCCACCGAGGAACTCATCGAACTGGCCAGGGTCGTCGCCGAGGTGGCCGGTGACGATAACGGCCTCTACGCCTCGCACCTCCGGAGCGAGTCGGACCAGCTCCTGGAGGCCGTGCAGGAAGCCGTCCGCATCGGGCAGGCCTCCCGCACCCGGGTCCAGATCTCGCACCACAAGGCCGCCGGCCGGCGGAACTGGGGACTCGTGCGCACCAGCCTCGACCTGATGGAGGACAGCCGGCGCCAGGGGGTCGAGGTCACCTGTGACGTCTATCCCTGCGTCGCCGGGGCCACCGGGCTCTTGGCTCTCTTCCCGTCCTGGACCCACCAGCGGGGCAAGGACGGGTTCATGGCCTTCCTGAAGGACCCGGAGGCCCGGGCCCGCATCAAGCGCGAGGTCAGCCGCCCCATGAAGGGCTCGGCGAACCTGCTCTTCGACGCGGGGCTCGACGGTGTGCGCGTGGCCGACAGCCGCGTCTTCCCGCAGTATCTCGGGAAATCGCTGGCGGACATCGCCCGCGCGGGTGGCGTGGCCCCTGCGCCGGCGGTCGGCGCGGACCCATCGCCCGCCGACCCCCTCGACGTCCTCCTCGACCTGGCCGAACGGGACTTCGACCTGGGTATAACCCTCTTCTCGATGAGCGAGGCCGACGTGCGGCACGTTCTCGCCCACCGCCTGAGTTGCGTCGGCGCTGACGCCGCGGTCCCCATCCCGGGGGAGGGGCTACCCCACCCCCGTACCTACCGGGCCTTCACCCGCACCCTGGCCACCTACGCCCGGGACGAGCGGGTCATCACCTTGGAGCAGGCCATCCACAAGATGACCGGCTTCCCGGCCTGGAAACTGGGTCTGCCCGACCGGGGCGTCGTCCGGCCCGGAGCCAAGGCCGACCTCGCCGTCTTCGACCTCTGGGGCCTGCGAGCCGGCTCCGACTTCGACGACCCGCACCACCTCTCCGAGGGCATGGTCCACGTCCTGGTCAACGGGGAGTTCGTCATCCGGGACGGGAAGATGACCGGGGCGAAGCCGGGCGCCCTCGTGCGCCGACCAGCCTAGGACAAGCCGTCGGGGCCGGAGCCAAGGAACCAGCGGCCTCGTGTCGAATCTACCGCCTCATGCTCACTGCTTCCCAGTGCCTCGACATAGTGCGGGCCGCCTGCCCGGACCTCCCCCTCCGGTCCTATAGCTTCAACGACCGGGGCCAGAACAACGATGTCCTCATCGTGAACGGGGAGTTCGTCTTCCGCTTCCCGCGGACGGCCCGGGCCGCCCGGCAACTTCGGGTCGAGGCCGCCATTCTCAACCACCTCCAGGCCCGGGTGGCCCTCAGGGTGCCGAACCCCGTGTACCTCAGCCTGGAAGAAGTGTCGCCCTCGCCCTCGGCGCGCGGGTCGGTCCCCGGGGGGCGGTCGCTGCACGGCCAGGGGTCGCCCCTTCGGTCCAAGCGGGGCCCGCTGAGTTTGGCGACGGCGGGGCGGCTCTCGACCAACCAGGGCCCGGCCGGGCGCATCCGCCTCTTTGGCCGGGGCCCCGACCTCACCCCGGGAACGCGCCTTCCCGACGGGCGAATGCCGTGGGAACAAGGTCTCGGCGGCCGGATGCCTTGGGAGAGTGACCCGGCCGTCGGCACGGAGGGAGAGGCCGAGCGCGTGCGTCAGGCCCAGGAGGCCCTGCGGCGGGCGCGCGAGGCCCACAAACGAGGCGGGACGCCCGGGGCGCGCGGCGTCTTCGTCGGCTACCGGTGGATACCGGGCGAGCCCCTCTGGCGCGACCGGCTGCTGGCCGCCGACGACTCCCAGGTCATCCAGGTCTGGGCCGACCAGATGGCCGCCTTCCTGGGCGAACTCCACTCCACGCCCATCGAGGGACGGCTGGCCGAGCTGTTGCCGCCGTTCGACGGGCGGGCGCGCTGGGCCAACTTCTACGGCCGGCTGCAGAACACGGTCTATCCCTTCATGCGCCGGGACGCCCGGGTCAGCGTCTCCCAGCTCTTTGACGCCTTCCTGGGCCAGCCGTCGAACTTCGATCATCCCTACGCTCTCGTCCACGGCGATTTCAGCCCGAGCAACATCCTGTTCGACCCGGACGGCCGGCGCCTCACCGGGGTCATCGACTTCGGCAGCTCCGGTCTGGACGACCCGGCCCTCGACCTGGCCGCCCTGATGAGCCCCTACGGGTACGGGGAAGCCTTCGTCCGGCGCCTGGCCCGCGGGTACCCCGTCACCGAGCCTGTCCTCGACCGGGCCAGGTTCTACGTCAGCACCTTCGCCCTCCAGGACGCCCTCTTCGGCCTCGAGCACGGCGACGCCGAGGCCTTCAACTGGGGGATAGAGGCTTACCGCTAG
>CALMHV010000449.1 GCA_937863905.1 uncultured Bacillota bacterium | reverse complement strand
CCTCCGGCGGCGCCTTTCTCGTGCTCGACAAAGGGGAAGAGATGGCCGACATCCCGTACGTGGGTCCCGTGGTCGTGGGTCTCAACGGCGACGAGACCACCCCCCACACGGAAGCCGACCTGTTGCCCGGGGATTGGATCTGCCTGAACCTCGACGACGCGGGGCGGGCCATCCGCATCTCGGCTTTCCGCTGGGACCTCATCTGTGAGCCGACCGGCGGCGGCTTCACGCCCGGTCACCAGGACTACATCGCCGGCCCGGTGGGCAAGGCCTCGACGGGGGCCGACACGGTCATCCGCTTCCCGGCGGACTCGCCCTTCTCCTACCGGACGTTCGGGACCGCCAGCCACGCTTCTTTAGCCGGGGTGGCCATCCCCGTCCCCGCCACGGCCGCGGTCCTCATCAGCGACGAGGACGCGGGACGCGACGACCTCCAGGAGAACGACGTCATCCGGGTGGCTACCTTCGGCGCCCTGGGTTTCGACCCGGTCGACCCGGAGGCCAACCCCATCATCGCTGTGGGGGCCACGTCCGAGAGGGTGGAGGGGACCGTCACCGAGGTCCGCGTGGAGTATCCGGGTCCCCGACGTTTCGTGACCTTGGCCACGCGCGCCGGGACGCGGGAGTTCGAGCGCGACCCGACCTACACGGACGAGCCCGCGGTGGGCGAGTACCGCCAGTACGCCCTCGACCAGGAGGGCCGCCTCTTCGTGGACCTGGCGGTCCCGCCGACCGAGATCATCGTCTACGTGGCCGACCACACCGAGGACCGGACGGCCGAGGGCATTCGCTGCTACCTCGGGGTCGATGAACTCGGTCAGGACCAGGGATACGAGTATGACCAGGCGGCCATGGGTGAGCACAGCGGCCTCGTCGGGCACTTCGAGAAGTTGACCGTGTCGGCGGGGAGCGGTCTGGTGACCGCGCATGCCGACTGCGACCCCGACACCACCGCCACCGTCCTGGCCGTCGGGCCGGACAACTGCACCCTGGAATTGGCCGACCACACCGTGGTCTTCGCCTCCCAGCCCGTCGTCTACCGGCTCGCGGGCGGAACGCCCGGCGCTGCCCCGGTCTATGCCGGGGTAAGGAGCCTGGCGGCCGGAGACGTGGTCCGCGTCGCCAGCGCCGGCTGGCGCCTCATCGTCGTCCCCGCACCGGGCCCGTAGGTAGGGCCGCATCCCTCCCCGCCCGGGCCTGCAGGACTGCGGCAGGCCGCACAGAAACCTACATCCTGGGCATC
>CALMHV010000448.1 GCA_937863905.1 uncultured Bacillota bacterium | reverse complement strand
CCGCCGTGGCCGGCCACATCATCAGCCTTTCCTTCCCCGGCGTACCGGCCGAGGTGCTCCAGCACCACCTGGAGGAGCGCGGGGTGTACGTCTCGACCGGTTCGGCCTGCTCCTCCCACCACCAGGAGCGGGCGAGCCACGTCCTGTTGGCGATGGGTTGCCCGCCGGCCGTGGTCGCCTCGGCCGTCAGGGTCTCCCTGGCCCCGCTGGCCGCGGAGGACGAGGTCCTGGAGGCCGGGCGCATCATCGGCGAGGTGGCCGGGCGCTTGGCGGCCGCCGGCCCGTCCCGTGTCGGTGGCGGTCCGTCCGGGCCCCCCGGCGAGAGAAAGGGGCGGCCGTCGTGAAGGGGCTCCTGCTCATAAAGTACGGCGAGATAGCCTTGAAGGGCAAGAACCGCCCGAAGTTCCAACGGGTCCTTGAACGGAACCTGAGGCAGGCTTTGCGAGGGGTCGGCCCTTTCCACCTTCGGAGCCTTCAGGGCCGCCTGGTGGTCGAGGTCGGGGCCGAAATCGGGCCGGAGGGCCTGGAACGCATGGTCCAGGCCGCCTCCCGGGTCTTCGGTCTCGTCGGGGTCGCCCGGGCGAGTCAGGCCCCGCTCGACATCGAGGCCATCGCCGACCAGGCCGTGGCCATCGCCACCGAAGCGGTGGGCGCGGGCGCGCGCACCTTCAAGGTCGAGGTCAAGCGGCCCAACAAGGGTTTCCCGCTCCAGTCACCGGAGATCGCCACCACCATCGGGTACCGGGTCCTCCAAGCCGTGCCCGGGCTGACGGTGGACGTCCACGAACCGGAGTTGCGCATCGGTATCGAGATTCGCGAGGACGGCGCCTACCTCTACGGCCGCGAAACGCCGGGGCCGGGCGGTCTGCCGCTCGGCACGTCCGGTCGGGCGGTGGCTCTCATCTCCGGGGGTATCGACAGCCCGGTGGCCATCTGGATGGCCATGAAGCGCGGGCTCGTCACCGTCCCCCTCCACTTCTGGAGTTACCCCTTCACCGGCGAGAGGGCCAAACAGAAGGTCGTCGACCTCTGTGAGGTCCTCCGGTCCTGGGGTCTCGGGCCCCGCCTCCTGGTCTGCCCGTTCACCGAGATCCAGACGGCCATCCGCGACCGGTGCCCGGAGGAACTCGGCGTGACGATCATGAGGCGGATGATGCTGCGGGTGGCCACGCGCGTCGCCGGCGATGAGGCCGCCCTGGCCATCGTCACCGGCGAGAGCCTCGGCCAGGTGGCGAGCCAGACCCTCGAGAGCCTGGCCACCATCGAGGCCGTGACCGACCTCCCGGTCCTCCGGCCCCTCATCGGCCTGGACAAGGAGGAGATCATCGGCCGGGCCCGCTCCATCGGGACGTACGACCTCTCGATCCTGCCCTACGAGGACTGCTGCACCCTCTTCGTGCCGGCCCACCCGCGCATCAAGCCCACCTGCGAGGAGGCTGAGGCGGCGGAGACCGCCCTCGACATGGAGGGGCTGCTGGTCCGGGCGGTGGAAGGGATAGAGAGGGTCGACGGCCGACAGTCGACGACGGCGCGACTAGCGCCGGCCGAGCCCGTCGTTCCGGACCCAGGGCGAACCCTCCAATGACTTGCTGACTCCCCCGGTCGGGCCGGTGAGGCGGACCTGGTACCCGTTCTTGACGTAGAAGCGGACCTGCCGGTCGCGGTGGCCGACGTCCCCCGCGGCCAGCCAGCCCGACACGGCGCGGACTCCCTGGCCGGCCAGGACTTCCTCGGCGAATTGGAGGAGCGCGGTCCCGACCCCGTAGCCGATGCTGTCCTCGCCGAAGCCCCCGATATTCCGGATGGTCGCCGTCTCCCCAGTCACGGAGGCGATGAGGACGGCCTCGTGGCCCTTCCGCTTGTTCCGGAACGCGCGCACGAGAAGGGAAGGACCATTGCGGTCGGCGACCAGGAGCAGCGGGTCGCCGTCCTTGTCCCTGGCCGAGCGTTGCCAGGAGCCGTCCACGAACCCATCACCTCCGGACGCCAACTCGACCCGCTGGAGCAGCCGGCGCCGGCGGGGGACGGCAGCCGACAGGCCGAGCCGATCGTCGCAGGTATTTCTAGTGCTGCCCGGATGAGCCCTGCTTGGCCCGGCGGCTCGAAA
>CALMHV010000447.1 GCA_937863905.1 uncultured Bacillota bacterium | reverse complement strand
CCCCCGGTCCAGGTCGCGGGGATGGCGAACGTGGTGGCCGTAGCGGGGGGAGCGGGGCACACGCTAGCCCTCCGCCGTGATGGGACGGTCTGGGCCTGGGGGAACAACGATGACGGCCAGCTCGGTGACGGGACCAAGACCGACCGCTCGCTAACCCCGGTCCGGGTGCAGGGGTTGGAGGACATGGGCCCATGAGGCTAGCGGAAATGTCACCGCGTAGGAGTGCTATGGCCCGGGGCACGCCGAACACGCTGCCGAGGTGTTCGTGCATGGAGGCGAAACCCGACAGGCAACTCAAAGTCGGCCTGGCGCTCCTGGCGGTGCTCGTCGGCTTCGGCTTGACTCGCACGGTCGCGGACAGTCTCTACGCCTGGGGCGTTATCCCCCACTACCACCAGCCGGTCCTGAATGTCTACACCCTCGGCGTCCTCATAACGGCGTCGGCCCTGATTCTCTGGGAGCGGCGCCGGCTACCGCAGTTCCACATCGACGGTCTGGTCCTCGGCATCGTCATCCTGGCTCCAGTTCTGCAATGGGCCTACGGGCTGCCCTTTCGGGGCTTCGACGTGGTCCCTGAGGCGTACCTTAGCCCGTGGTGGCCCAAGTTGGCCGTGGATGCAGCGCTCCTGGCGCTTCTGGTGGCGCTGCGGGCCAAGGCGCCCCGCCCGGGACCGGTCGCCTGGGCCTTCGTCGCGGGTGCCCTGGTCTTCGTCGCGGCGGGGTTGGTCGGCGCGCTCACGGCCCCGCCCGGAGGAATTGATCCCAGATCCCTTCCGATGACGACCCTCACCTTCCTGGTCGTGCTCACCCGGTGGGCCACCTACGAGGAACTCATCATGGTCGTCTTCCTCTGGGGCTATCTCCGCCTCCTGGGCTGGCGGGACGAACGCATCCTCATCGCCCAGACCGTTCTCTTCATGCTCTTCCACATCTTCCTCATCCCGGGGCGCCCGGCTGTTTTCCTGATCGTCGTGCCGGCGACGGCCCTGGTGGCTGGTCTTCTCGCCTGGAAGAACCGCTCGGCCGCGCCGAGCATGGTGGTCTACGCCCTGATGAGCATCTTCGTCTCCTTCTAGGAGGCGGGCCGGGCCTTCCCTCCCTCGGCTCCTGCTCGGCTATTGGTAGAGTGGCGACGCCCACCCGCCGAATCCCGCCCGGCAAGGCTTACCGGTGGGAAAACCAGACGGGGGGGCAACCGTGACGCACACCGGCGCTG
>CALMHV010000446.1 GCA_937863905.1 uncultured Bacillota bacterium | reverse complement strand
ACGGCGCAGTCATCCAGCCAGAGGGTGCCCGGCCCGGAGTACCGGACGTAGATCTCAAGATTCGCTGGGCTGCCGGCCGGGATGGAGAAGTAGATCATCACCTGGGTCCAGTCGAGGGAGGCGGCGTCCGGCTTGAAGGCGCAGATCTCGTCGGGCAAGACGTAGGTCTCGTCCGACGACGACCGGAACCGCCCCTCCAGAGTGAAGACCGAACTCCCGGGGCTGAGACCCTGACCCTTCACCCAGACGGTGACCCGGTAGGACTTGCCGCCGGTCAGCGGCACGAGCTGCACGGCGTAGGACGACGGCGTCCCGGTCCAGGCGTCGAAACGGAGGCTGCGCGAACCGGTGTGGCCCTGGGTCTTGTCGTAGGCCAGGTACGCCGGATAGACCACGACCCAGGCCACCGGCTGGCCCCCGTACTCCTCCTCGAAGCCGGGGTTCTCGTTGCGCACGCGCAGGGGGTCGACGACGACCTGGTCGACGACGTCCACGGTCTTGGTCTCGGCGGACAGCGTCACCGCGGGCCCGTTGGGCGCCCTCACCGTGACGGCGACCCCGGCCACGTACCGGCCCGTCTCCCCGAGGTCCACGCGCTGGACGGGAACCCCGGTGCTCACTTGCAGCTTGAGGGGCGCGGCGCTGACGTTGTCTCCCACCACCGGCCCTCTGACGTTCCAGGTCCAGGCGTAGGTCCGCCCGCCCGCGGCCGTTATGGACGGGCAGCGAAGAGCGAGCAGGGCGTGGACCGGTAGTTCGGCCGGGAGGTCGAGGACCGGGTAGACCTCGATACGCTTCACGTCGGAAAGGGGGCGACGGCGGCCGCTCAACTCCAGGCTGGCCTGGACCTGATAGGCGCCGAGATCGGTCGAACGGAAGGTGAAGTACCGACCCTTCTGCACGTCTTTCGGGGCGCCACCGGCCTGGATGTCGGCTACCTGCCAGACGATGCTGTCCAGGCTACCGCTCCAGCCCCCCGGTAGGCCGACCTCCAGGGCGACACTCTCGCCGGCCGGAACCCGGTCGGGCCCGACGATGGGGTAGAGGGGACGGAAGAGCATCTTGCCGGCGACAAACAGGGCGACAAGACCCACGCCCGCCGCCACGGCCCACAAGACCCGGGTGGTCCGGGTGTGCCTGGCCTCGTGGTAGGCCTGAACGTCGCGGGCCAGTTCGGCGAAACTCTGATACCGCTCGGCGGGGTTCGACTTCAGGCAGCGGCCCAGGATACGCCTGACGTCACGCGAGAGCTTGACGGAAGACGGGGCCTCGATGGCCTCGGCGGGCGTCGTGCCCGTGAGGAGAAAGTGGAAGGTCACGCCGAAACTGTAGATGTCGCTCCGCTCGTCAGCCTTCTGGTTCGCCTTCTGCTCCGGGGCGGCGTAGTCCTCGGTGTAGGCGTAGAGGTGGTTGCCGGGCAGCTTAGAGTCGGGGATGCGGGCGATTCCGAAATCGAGCAGCTTGACCTGGCCGGACTTGGTGAGCATCAGGTTGGAGGGCTTCAAATCGCGGTGGATGATCTTGCGGTCGGCGCGCTCATGGAGGTAGCGAAGGATACCGCACACCTGGACGGCGATGTCGAGAGCCTGGTCCACCGGGAACGGTCCGGCGTCGAGGACGCGCTGCTTCAGGGTTATCCCCTGCACGAAATCCATGACGAGGTAGTGCTTGCCGTCCTGCTCGAAGAAGTCGTAGACCTTCGGCAGGTTCGGGTGGTTCAGGGAATAGAGGACGTTCACCTCGTTTTTGAACTCGGCCAGGCCGAAGACCCCGGGGTTCAGTTCCTTGACGGCCAGCGGGACGGGCTCCTCGACTCCCAGGCGCTCGGCCAGGTACACGGTGGCCGAGCCGCCCTGGTCGTGCAGGCGAAGGATGCGGTAGCGGTCCTGGAGGACGGTGGACGGGGCCAGAATCGGACCCCGGTCCTCATGGGCGGTCATGGGTCATCTTTCGCCGCCGCAGCGCGCAACCCCTGCGCGTGACGCTCCGCTGCCGCTAAGGCGACGTGGGGACCGGAAGGCTGAAGGAAACCAACGTAAGGGTGTTGGTCACGTCCCCGTTGAGGTCGATGGGGTTGTTGGTGGTGATGAGGGCCACCTCGGCTCCGGAGCTTATGTCCACGTCGACCTGCAGGCCCAGAGGCGAGACCCAGAGGGCCCGACCTTCCAGCGTCATGAGGAGCAGGTTGTGGTAGTAGACGTAATCATCCTCCGTGACCGAGGATTCGATGATATCGACCAGCAGATGCTGCCCGCTGGGCGTGAACTGCAGGGTCTTGACGGTGAGCGAGGCATCCTCGCGCCCCTTGAGCGTGAACCGCCAGGGTATCTCTCCGGTGACCACGTTCATGAGATAGATGGCGGCGTGCTGCCCCACGTCGTAGATGACCAGGAAAGCGCCGTCCGGAGAGAACGTCATCCGCTTGTCTCCGCCGACCACGAGAAACTGGCTCCAGATCAAGGAGCCGTCGGCCACGTTGTAGAGGTAGACGCTAGTGTCGGGGTCCTCGGTCGTCGCCGCGATCAACTGGCGGTCGGGCGAGCAGACGGCCGACCAGCGGCCGCCACCCTGGATGTTTATCGTCCACCGCGCTTGGCCGTCCTTCTCGAAGAGCCTCGCCCGTCCGGTCTCGCTCACGAGGAGTTCGGGCCCGTCGCCGACGAAGAGCACGGTGGCTCCGCCGTCGATACCGGCGCTCCAGGCGAGCTCGAAGCCCGGCTGGCCCAAGACCTGCAGGGTGCGGTGTCTCTCGTTGACCAGGGCGAGCCAGGAGCCGTCGCCAGACATCACCGGGACGGTCCAGCCCTTGATGGGGCGCGAGAGGACATACCGGCCGCGCCGGTCGAGGATATGGATCTCCCCGTCGCCCGCGAAGTCGGTGGCCACGGCCCCGATGTACTTCCCTCCGGCCAGGAACCAGGTCCCGCACGAGCGATAGCTCGCGTTGGCAAAGACGTGTTCCCAGAGCAGTTCTCCCTCGACGCTGTAGACCCGGAAGCCCAGATACTTGCGGGCGCCCCGCTGGTAGCCGCCGGTCACCGAGTAGCAGGTGCCGTCCGGCGAAAGGCGGCCGCTGATGACTCCGTCGAACGTGTCCTGGTAGAGGCGTTCGGTCATGACCTCCGGGACATTGAGGAAGGCCTCCTCGGTCGTCCGTCCGGTGCTGGCGCTGCCGGAGAACGTCGAGGTCCCGTCCCCCGAGCCCGGAGGCACGTAGGTCGAACCCGTGTCGCGCTGGCC
>CALMHV010000445.1 GCA_937863905.1 uncultured Bacillota bacterium | reverse complement strand
AGTTCGTGGCCTTCGTTCAACATCCGGCGGACCAGGGCGGGCTGGTTCTCCACTCCGGCCAGGGCGTCCTCCCTCTGGGCGGCGCCGGGGGGACCGGCCTCGCCCGGGTCGTCTTCGGCCGTGGAGCCGACGACCAGGAAAGTCGCGACGGCCCCGTAGGTGCGCAGGACGTCAAGGATGGCGTCGGTGATTCCCGTCGAGCCGCCCCCGTCGGCGCCGCCCGAGCGAACCCCAGACACGGGGCCGTGCGAGTTCCCGGGCCACCGGGCCTTGCGGACGTCCGGTCTGGGCGGAGCAGCCGTGGGCCCATCCTCGAAGGTCAGGGCCAGGCACCGACCTCCGGCCGGAGGCATGACCCGCTCGATCCGGCGCACCGGACCGAGATAACGTGAGGTGAGGACCGAGGCTTTGGGCATGACGAGGCCACTCCCTTTCCCACTGCCGTCGTCCGTCCTAGTGGGCGGGCGGCGGACCTTGGGTCTATGTTGGGCGTCCGAGCCGGTTATTCCTGCGGCGGAAGGGGCCGCCTGCCGGTCACCATCCCCGGTTTGTGCCCCCGGGGCCACGGTCTGGATATGCTGCTATAATGGCGGCAAAGGGGTCCGGTTCACGCGGGCCTCACTCAACCCGCCGTTGCCGAAGGGGGCAGGTCCGTGCCGGTTGCCGGTGATTTCGCCAACCCCGCGCTCGCGCCTGAAGGGGAACGTCGCATCCTCTGGGCCTGGGCGGACATGCCCGTCCTGGCCTCCATCCGGCGGCGTTGGGCCGCCGAGAAGCCCCTCCGCGGCCTCTCCATCGGGGCCTGCCTCCACGTCACCACCGAGACGGCCAACCTGCTCCTGACCCTGAAGGAGGGCGGGGCCGAGGTGGCCCTCTGCGCCTCCAACCCGCTTTCGACCCAAGACGATGTAGCTGCCGCCCTCTCGCTCACCCACGGCCTCCCCACCTTCGCCATCCGCGGCGAGGACAAGGACACCTACTACCGGCACATCGACGCCGTTCTCGGGGTTGGCCCCGACTTCACCATGGACGACGGCGCCGACCTCGTGTCGGCCCTGCACCAGAACCATCCGGAACTCATTGCCCAG
>CALMHV010000444.1 GCA_937863905.1 uncultured Bacillota bacterium | reverse complement strand
GCTGACCGGCCGGTCGCCGGCCACGGTGTTGCGGGCCATTCCGATCCGGGGCGGAATGGCCTTGCTGGTTCCCCTCGGAAGGGCCTGCGGGTGGGCGCCCTGGCATGTCGATGCCCTGTCGCGGAGCGACTCTCTCGCCGCGCTGGAGTCGGCCAGCGCGGGCGGCGTCGTCAAGGAGCCCGGCAGTGGGCCGGCGGTCCTTCGGGCCATGGGGCTCGGGCGAGCGGGGTTGGCCGGGCCGACCTCGCTGGCGTTGTCCGTCCTTGATTCGGGCGACGTCACGGCCGGCTACGGCTGGCTGGACGCGGCCGCCGGCCGCCTGGCCGGGGCCTTAGCCGGGCACCGAGCGACGCTCGACGGGCTGCTGGCGGGACTTCTTCCGCTGCCCGGCGGCGAGAGGACGGAGGTACCGGGGTACGGCGACCTGGTCGAAGCCTTCTATGCCTGCCTGGCCGACGCCATCCTGGTAGCGGGCCAGGCTCGGGGGCTCCTGAGCCGCCCCCTCCCCCCGCCGACCCGGGAGGAGTTCGTCTTCCGGACCGGCTTCGCGCCGGAGAGAGCGCGGACCAACGCGCCGGGGCCGGAGGACTACACTTTCTGAGGACGGGAGGGTCCGGAGGTGCCGAGACTGCCGAACAGGCCCAAGGGCAAGGCCGTACCTGGCGTAGTCCTGGTGCGCGACATAGCGCAGGTGGCGGAGATGATCCTGGGGGAGCGGCCGGCCTCGCCGGAAGACGAGGGACGGCCGCCGAGTGAGGGGGATGAGGGATGCGCGGGCAACGGCGTCAAGGGCAAGAACGAGTTCGATACGTCCTTGCCGACGTAGGCAGCACAACGACCAAGGTCATCGCGCTGGGGGGAGACCCCTTGCGGGTCCTGGCCCAAGCGGCCCACCCGACGACGGTGGAGGTCCCGCTGGAGGACGCCTTCATCGGGTTCGAGCGGGCGGTGGAGGCCCTGGGCCTCGGTCTGCCGTCGCCCGGAGTCTGGGACGGCCGGGCTGCCGGCGCGGGGTTCCCGGACGCGCTCTTCACCAGCAGCGCGGCCGGCGGTCTGAAGATTCTCGTGGCCGGGCTGGTCCGGTCCATCACGGCCGAGAGCGCCCAGCGGGCCAGCATGGGCGCGGGCGGGGTCATCCTGGACGTCCTGGCCGTGGACGACGGGCGCACCGACGCCGCAAAGGCGGACCTGGTCCGCTCCGTCCGCCCGGACCTGGTCCTGGTGGCCGGGGGCTTCGAGGGGTCGCGCGGCGAGCAGATCCTTCAAACCTGCGAGATCCTGGCCATGGGCGCGAGCGGCGACGCCAGGATACCGCTCATCTTCGCCGGCAGCGCCGCTCTGGCCGAGGCGGTGGAGGACATCCTCTCGCCCTACTACGACGTGCGGGTGGCCCCGAACTTGCGCCCGGGGGCCGCGCAGGAGAACTTCGCGCCGGTGACCCAGGCCATCCAGGAAGTGTTCATGGAACACGTCATGGCCCACGCCCCGGGCTACGGGCGGATCAGCGGGCTCGCCCGGGCGGGGGTCATCCCGACCCCGTTCGGGGTCGGGCGGATGCTGCGGCTCCTCGCCGAGGAGGAGCAGACCTCGGTTCTCGCTTTCGACATCGGCGGGGCCACGACGGACGTTTTCTCGGTGTCGAAGGGGGTCATGTTCCGGACGGTGAGCGCCAACCTCGGGATGAGCTACTCGCTCGGCAACACTCTGGTCGAAGCGGGTATCGACAACTTCCGCCGCTGGATGGAGCCGCCGCCCGACGAGCGCACCCTCCGCAACGCGGTCTACCGCAAGGTCGTCAATCCCACTCGCTTTCCGGACACCGAACTGGAATGGCAGGTGGACCTGGCCGGAGGCATCGAAGCCCTACGGATGGCTCTGGCCCAGCACGTCGAACTCGCCGTCACCTTGAGCCCGGTCCGCGCGAGCGGGCCCTTCGTGTCGCGCGAGGAGGCGCTGCTTGACGGCGGGGTCAAGAAACAACGCCTGCAACTCAAGGATGTCGGGCTGGTCATCGGT
>CALMHV010000443.1 GCA_937863905.1 uncultured Bacillota bacterium | reverse complement strand
GTCACCGCCGTCAATCCTGCGCCCGCGCTCTCGACGCTTGCGCCGAATAGCGGCCAGCAGGGCGGGCCGGCGTTTACGCTCACCGTGACCGGCTCCAACTTCGTCCCAGCCTCGGTCGTGCGGTGGAATGGTGGTAATCGGCCGACGACGTTCGGCAGCGCCTCGCAGCTCACCGCCAGCATTCCCGCCAGCGACGTCGGCGCCGCCGGCACCGCGCAGGTGACCGGGGTCACGCCGGCCCCCGCGTCCGACGGCCATCCGCCAGGAGAGCTTCCCCCGCCCGGCGCGGAGGTCCTCACCGTCAATGGCCGACCGGTATCCGAGGCTCTCGCCGCGGCTCCGGCGTTTCTGACCGCGGCCTATCCGGAGACCACGCGCCAGAGGCTTCAAGAGGAGTACGCCTTAGTCGGCCCCAAGGGGACGGAGGTCCGCTTCGGATGGCGCGACCAGGACAGCCAAGGGGGCGACCGTCCGGAGACCGTGGTGCTCAGGGACTACGGACGCTACTGGTTCTACCCGTCCGGGGAGGCCATCGCCGCGCGTCTTATCGAGGATGGCCCGTTTCCCGTAGGCTACATTCGGGTTCCGAGCTTCTACGATGGCCGGCGTGGCCGCGTCCTGAGGGCCCAGTTCACTGAGTCTTTGGCGAGGGTCAGGAACTCCCCGGCCATGGTCATCGACGTCCGGGGCAACAGCGGGGGCATGAGCCTTCTCGCCGAGTGGGTGGCCGCCCACTTCCTCGGGGTCCGGGTCCGGTACGCCTCCTTCCGGTGCCCCGACGGCCGAGCCATCCCCCTCCACGTCCGGGGTCGGCGCGACGCCTACGGCGGACCCCTGATCCTGCTCACGGATGAGAACACGGGTAGTTCGGCCGAGGGCGCCTTTACCCTGCCCCTTCGTCGGCACCGTCCCCGGACCTGGACGGTCGGCCGCCCGACCTGCGGCAACGCCGGCAACCCCATTTGCGTCTACCGCTACCGCGGCATCGTCGTCAGATTTCCCGGGGCGGCCCTGGTGGAGCCGGACGGCCGGACCGACCTTGAACTCACGGGCCTAGCGCCGGACCTCCCGGTCGAGGCCGGCGTGGAGGACCTCCGTTCCGGGAGCGACCCGGACCTCCGGGAGGCCCTCCGCGTGCTCGGTGAGGTCCTTGAGTCCGAGGGCGAGCCCTGCCCGCTGCGAAAGGAGTAGATCCAACATCGAGACCCAGAGTCCGACCGCCAGGAAGACCTCAATCAGGCGTCCGACAGCGAAAACCGTCAAGCGCGCGCTGGCCTTCACGCTGCTCGGCGCGTTGGCTGTGGCTGCGGGCTTGGTCACTTGGTACTGGCCCTTCCTGCAGCAGATGCGAACCAGATCGGAAG
>CALMHV010000442.1 GCA_937863905.1 uncultured Bacillota bacterium | reverse complement strand
GCCGCGTCCCACGCTACAGCGCCGCGTCCAGCCAACGCTCCAGTTCCTCTTTGGGCATGTACTCGGAGACCCGCTCCCCGGGTTGACCGCCCTTGAACAGGATCAAGGTCGGGATGCCCCTGACGTCGTAGCGCTGGGCTGTCCCGGGGTTGTCCTCCACGTCGAGTTTCGCCACGGTCAGGCGGCCGGCGTAGTCCTGAGCCACCGCCTCGACAATCGGGGCCATCTTCTGGCACGGCTTGCACCAGGAGGCCCAGAAGTCAACGAGGACCGGCGTGGCGCTCTTGAGCACTTCCTTGTCGAAATTGGCGTCAGAAACCGCGCGTGCCTTTCCCTCCTCCGTCATGTTCGGACCTCCTTTATCCTCGCTTCCACACCGGCAAGGCCAAAGCCTACCCCTGCGCCAGCGCGGCCAGATCCTTCTCCGCCGTCATGGCCGCCACGGCGCCGTCGGCGACGGCCGTCACGACCTGCCGGAGACCCTTCACCCGGACGTCGCCGGCCGCGTAGACGCGCGGGACGCTCGTCCTCATTTCCTCGTCGGTGATGACATACCCGGCCCTGTCGAGGTCAACCTTCCCCTTGAGGAAGCCTGTCTCCGGGTCGGTGCCCACGTAGATGAACACGCCGTCGAGTTCGAGACGCTCTTCGCGGGCACCCGCCTCACCGCCGGCTGCCTCCCGCAAGACGAGGGCCTCGACCCCGCCCGACCCTTCGATGCTCACCGGGACCCGGCCGAGCCGCAGTTCCACGTTCCCAAGGGCTCGGACCCGCTCCACCAGCGTCGGGGCGGCCCGGAAGCCATCCCGCCGGTGCACGACGAAGACCTTCGCGGCCAGCTTGGCCAGGAACGCGGCCTCGGTCACGGCCGAGTCGCCTCCGCCGATGACCGCCACGCGCTTCCCGCGGAAGAAGGCGCCATCGCAGGTGGCGCAGTACGACACGCCGCGCCCGGCGAGGCGGTCCTCACCCGGCAGCCCGAGCCGGCGCGGCCTCGACCCCGTGGCTACGACGACCGCACGGGCCCTCTGCCCGGCCACCGTCTTGTCGGATCCCGCCAGCTGGAGGCCGGTCGCCCCGGCGTCGGCGGTGAGGAATGTCACGCCGAAACGCCGGGCCTGCTCCTCCATCTTCAGGCCGAGTTCGACCCCGGCCACGCCCTCGGGGAACCCGGGGTAGTTCTCCACCCAGTCGGCCGTAGCCATCTGCCCACCCGGCACTCCCCGCTCGAGGACGGAGGTGCGCAATCCGGCCCTGGCCGCGTAGATGGTCGCGGCCAGTCCGGCGGGCCCGGCCCCGACGACCAGAAGGTCCCACACGGCGGTCGCGGCTGCTGCTCCGGGCCCGTCCCGCCCGACCTCGGCGTTCCGTGGCGAATCAGCTGGGCTCATCTTGGACAGGGCCTCCCCTACAGGATTTCCAGACGCCCGCGGTCTCTTCCTTGTGGACGAAACCGGGGGGCCACGGCCGCGGGCTCCCGTCAAGCGGAGTCGGAAGAAAGAGGAACCTGGAGCGGTTCCCAGGTTCCTCGGTAAGGACGCCAACCTCTAAGCGCCGAGCGTTTTCGCCCGGTTGTAGCAGAGCGCCAGGGAGATACCGAGCCACGGCGCGATGAGCAGGTACACGATGCCGCTTAGGATCGACACGGTGTAGAACCCGCCGACGAAGAAGAACGCTCCGGCGATGATGCCGCCGACGAAGAAGTAGGCGACGAAGATGAGAAGGATGACGACTATCTCGACGGGGACCTTCAGGACGGCCCGGACGGACCGGGCGAGGGCCGCGAAGGGTTCCTCACGGTCCAGGGCGACCGCCGGCATGGCCAGGCACAGGAAGAACCACACGGCGAGACCGGGAAGGACCAGGAGGTACCAACCGATGGCCGTGGCGATGCCGAACAGGGCGGCCGTGGTGATGAGGCTGGCCATCGGGATGCTCCGATAGGCCTCGCTCAGGCTCATGGACTTTCCGGCGATCTGGCTCTCGACCACCTTGGCCACGAGGGCGAGGGTCAGGGCGTAGGCGCCCCACTGGATGAACCCTAAGAGCAGGTCGACGATGAAGTTGCCGCCCAGGGAAGCCAGCCCGCCGATGCCCCCGTGAAACGCCGTTCCCCAGAACAACCTCCAGAAGAGCCCCTGGATGATGGCTCTGAGGATGTAGGCCGGAAGGAGGACCACCACCGGGATGATGATGTACTGGGCGAAGCGCCCGAAGTAGAGATTGAGGGATTGCGTGAGGATGGTCCCGATTTCCGAGGTGCCGGGGGAAGGCTGTGGAGATGTGCTCACAAGTATCCCCCCTTCCCGAGCACACGAATCAAATCATACTCACCTGCAATTCTAGCACCGGGCCTGTTCCCAGGCAATGCTCGGCTGTTGATCCGGCTGTTAGGTCCTCACCCGGCGGGTCGCTCCGGGGACCGCTCGCCCACGCGGGGTGCGGTCCTGCCGGGCCAAGCTCTCGGCGTGGGTGATGGCCGCGTCGTGCGCCGCCCTCTCCAGCGTGTCGTCCAGAGGGGCCAGCGGCGTGCCTTCCCCGTACCGGCGGCCCAGGGCCTGAGCGATGAGCCAGTCCGCGAGCCACGGGTTCTTGGGCAGGATGGACCCGTGAAGATAGGTGGCGACCACGTTACGGTAGACGGCGCCTTCCCAACCGTCCTCGCCATTGTTGCCGTAGCCCAGGCAGACGTTCCCGAGAGCGTTCACCCGGGGGCCGAGGTGGGTGCGGCCCGAGTGGTTCTCGAAACCCACGAGCGTGCGAGTCCGCCCCACGTCGAGGGCGCTGGTCACCACGACATTCCCGATCATGCGCTTCTTTCCCGCCCGAGTCTCGACGTCGAGGACGCCGATGCCCGACAGGCGCTCGCCGGAGCCCGTCTCGTAGTACCGCCCGAGCAGCTGGTAAGCCCCGCAGATGGCCAGAAAGGCTGCTCCGTCCTCCACTGCCTCGGCGAGGGCCGTCCCCTTCACCTGCCGGAAGTCATCGCAGATGAGTCTTTGCTCCTTGTCCTGCCCCCCGCCCATGAACAAGAGGTCGAAACGAGTGAAGTCAACCCTCTCGCCTAGCCCGACCGGAACGACCTCCAGGTCTATCCCCCGCCACAGGCACCTCCGGGTGAGGGTGATGACGTTCCCGCGGTCACCGTAGAGGTTCATGAGGTCGGGGTAGAGGTGGCAGACGCGGAGTCTCAAGGCTGGGCCGCCTCCCCCCCGGTCTCCCAGAACTGCGGGGCGAACCCCCGGCGGCTGATGATGCCCCTCAGTTCGAGCATGGCGGTGTATGTCGGCGTGATGAAGAGCGTTTCGCCGGCGGGCGTGGACCCGAGGGCAAGGTCGAGCGCCTCCCCGAGGTCGGGCACGCACTGGATCTGGTCCCGGCGCACCCCCGCGTACTTCAGCCGGACGGCCAGGTCATGAGCGCGCTCACCCGAAGCGACCACTCCGGCCACCTGGGCCCCTGGTTCCGCCAGGACCTCGAAGTCGACGTCCCAGATCCAGGACACGTCCGTGCCGTCGGCGTACTTATCGTTGAGGGCCATCAGGAGGCGGCGCCCGGGTGAACCGGCCGGGAGTCCGCTCTCAAGGATGGTGCGGAGGACCTGATTGTAGCCGGTGGGGTTCTTGACCAGGGCCAAAAGGACCGAGCGGCCTTCCATCGCGATGCGTTCCATGCGGCCGAAGGAAGCGGTGGCCCGCCTGAGGGAGGCGGCGGCCCGCTCGACCGGTATGCCGAGTTCCAGGGCGGCGGTAAGGGCCGCCAGGCCGTTGTAGACGTTGTAGAGCCCGGGCACGGGTAGCCGCACCTGCGTGTCCGGGCGGTCAGGAGAGCTGAGGGTGAAGGCCGTGCCGCCGCTCCCGCCGAGGGCGACGGCCCCGGCTCGGAAGCCGGGCGCCGGTCGCCGGAAGTCTCCGGTCGGGCACCCGTACCGGCCGAGGTGGCCGTAGTAGAAGACCTCGTAGGTCAGGGGTCGCCCGCAGACGAGGCACTGGCACTGCTCGCGGGTCTGGGTCATCACCTTGCTCCCGGAAGCGGGGTCCTCCACGCCGTAGTAGACGACGTGTCCGCCGCGCCCGCGGCCAAGGTAGGCTACGAGTGGGTCGTCGGCGTTGAGGGCCACGAAGCCATGGCCCTGCATGGCGTCGAGACCGCGCCCGATGAAGGATACCGTCGTGTCGAGTTCCCCGAACCGGTCGAGTTGGTCGCGGAAGAAGTTCGTGACGACGAGCCCGAGGGGGCGCAGTTCGCGCACGGCCTCGGGGACCGTGGCCTCATCGACCTCCATGAGGGCGATGTCGGCGTCCACCACGCCGCCCCGGCTCGCTTCGAGGAAGGACGAGGTCAGGCCGGCGACGAGGTTGGCCCCGGACCGGTTGTGGACGAGGCGCAGCCCGGCGTCCTCAAGGATGGTCGAGAGGAAGCGGGCCGTGGTCGTCTTGCCGTTCGTGCCGGTGATGATGATGGTCCCTCGCCGCAAGCCCCGGGCGAGTTCCAGGAGGAGGGCGGGCTGGATGCGGAGGGCGACCATCCCCGGCAGGGACGACCCCCCGTGGCCCAGCCTCCGGCTGAGCCCCAAGGTGGCCTTGCCGGCCCACACGGCCAGAAGGTTCCGCACGGCTTCGAATAGCCCCCAAACGGTAGCATGTCCCGGTGGTGGAACAGAGACCTCGGCGGAGTCGTCGCGCGACTCCGCCGAGGTCCCAACCGCTCCTGGCGCCGGCCTGCGCCCGAGCGGACTTCGGATTAGCTGCCGGTTTCCTCGCCCTCCGAAGCCTCGTAGTGGAAGGTGAGTCTCGGCGGGCCCTGTCTCTCGCCAAGGGGCTGACCCCCGGGCGCTGGTGCCGCGGTCGGCGGCTCGACCGGCTCGGGCCCGGCGAGGGGCGTCTCCGGCTCGGTCTCCTCCCCCGCTTCCGGGGTGGCCGCGTCTTGCCCGGCCCCGACGGTGATGGGAATGTCCGAAAGGTCGACGGTTGCCGGCTGCTCCGCGAAGACCGGAGTCGGGGGTTCCGCACCCAGCTCCAGTTCGGGGACGGTCTCCGGTGTCTCCACCAAGACCACCGGAGCGACAGCCGGTGGCGGGAGCGCCGGCGCCTGAGGCTGCGCCTTGGTGGCCGGAGCCGGCGGCGGGGCGGGGACCTCCGGGAGGTCCTTCTCCCAGAGCCCCTTGTTCACGTGGTACAGAGGCTCTCCGTCCAGGCCCAGATGGACCTGGTAGAGAACCTGCCACCGCTTGGGGCCGCTCGTGGCTCCGCGGCGTTCCTTCGTCTCCACGGCAACGACGCGCGCCACCCATTCCTCGTCCACCATGACCGCGTCCAGGCAGTGGCACTCCTTGCCGAGGGCCTGCTTCATGTACGCCAAGGCCGCGTCCCTCATCCGCTCTTCGGTCATTGTCCACCTCTCCGTTCCCCAGGCGCCCAGCCCCGGCCGGGGCCGTTGTCCAGGACGGCTTTAAGCAGTATATGAGAGCAGGACCCGGGATGATTACCCGTCGCGAGAAGGTCTGGAACACCCAGGGCCGGCGCGCCTGCGCCGGCCCTGGGAAGCTCTGCTGGATTA
>CALMHV010000441.1 GCA_937863905.1 uncultured Bacillota bacterium | reverse complement strand
AGGCCCCTTCCATTGATGAAGGGGGTCTAGGCACTTGAGGAGCTGGGAGGGACGCCCGGCCGAGACACCGGGCGGCAAGTCTCGTGAGCGAATGGGCCAGGAGGCCTGGCCCACGCCGGGCGGCGCCGAGATGCCCTCACAAACGTGCCCGCCGGTCAATGGCAGGAGCAGGCAGGAGCACCTCGAAGGGAAATGTTGCCATGCCCCAAGGAGGTCGTCCCGTGCCCCCACGCTCAGTCAGCCAGAGCAGGGAAATCAAGGATCTCTTTCGCGCCAAGATCAAGGAGAAGGTCGCCCGCGAGAAGGCTGCCCTCCGTCAGCGCGTGGACGACGAAGTGCCGTCATGGCTGGCCTGGGCCGTGAAGCCGCTCGCGAACCTGATGGACAGCCACAAACGCCTGGAGAACGATTCCCAAGGGCAGGCCGGCGAGGACCGCGTGGCCATCGGGCTTTGGCTGTGGCTGTCCAAGCAGTGGGTCGTGGCTCACGACGTAGTCCTCGAGCCGGAGCCGGATGAGTTCGCACAGTACGACCATGTCCTCATCGGCCCGGCCGGTATCTACATCGTGGAGACGAAGGCGTGGGACGGCGCGTACCTGGGCACCAAGGACCGCTGGCGCCGCAAGGAGGGTAACCGTTGGGTGTCCTGCAAGAGCCCGACGGAGCAGAACCAGCGGCACGTCCGGCTCTTCCGCAAGTGGCTCGACCAGGCCCTTCCCGGCCGGCTCCCCCCTAATCCCGACAGCTGGCTCCTCCCCGTGGTTCTCCTACTTCGGGCCAAGTGGGTGAAGACGAAGGACTGCTCGATGCCCGTCTACCAGAGCACAATGGACCTCATCTTCGATATCAAGAAGCGGAGCCGGGAACCAGTCTTGGAACCGTCGCACATCGATGCCGTGGCGGAGGCGTTGGCCGACGCCAGGCCGTACGGGAGTCGGGACCGGAGCAGCTCTGGACCTTCACGCGGGCCGCTTGTCCTAGCGGAGAGGCCCGTGACCGACAGGGGCACACCAGCCAGGCGAGTCATCGGGGTGGCGGAGCCGACTTTCCCGGAGGATGACGCTTGAGCCAGGAGCGAAGGCCCGCCGCGAGTGCCTTCCCAGCATATCTGCCTGCACGGGTCCACAAAGGCGGCCGGAGCATGACGGCGAACAGAGACTCGGCCAGCGGAAACTCCGACTGCAGAAACCTTAGCAGAAGGTCCTGCGGAATCTGTCTCAGCAGCCGAACCTTGGCATCCCATTCCTGGTCGGTGTATTGAACCATCCTGAGGTTCAACATGTGTCCAATTCGGATGCTTGGACCGTAGCTCGCCCGAAAGGTGCGTTCGTACGGCAGTAGGGCAGCCCTGTCGCATCGCCCGTGTGCCAAAGCCCGAGACGCAGTATGGCCTGCCAGTTGCCCTGCGAACATCGCCAGCTTGATGCCCGCACCCACCACCAAGGAGACCTGTCCCGCAGCGTCACCGGCCGCCATAATACCATTGGAGACCATACGCGTCGGCAGCCCATCGGCAGGGATTAGCCCAGAGTGTGTCTCCGTCACTTCGGCACCCGACAAATCGATACCGAACTTCTGTGCGTCCTTGAGGAGAAGCATCAGGTGTTCCTTGGGATTGGCGCCGGGCTTCAGACTCCCCACTCCCACTCGAACGCGCCCTTCGCCCCAGGGGAATACCCATGCGCAGCCAGACGGTGCATACCGGCCGCCGACAAGAAGCACCAATTCCTCTTGGCTGCATCGGGGAGCATGTAACTCATACTCAAAGCCCCGCCCAAACCGTGTGAGCCCTGGATGAAGTCCCGCCTGCTTCGACATAGAGGCTCTGTGCCCGCCGCAGTCAATGACGATACGTGACGTAATTGCCGAGTCCCTCGCCGACCCGTCGCGAACGCGACAGCCAACTACGAAACCGTCCTTCATAAGGGGTTCAATAGCCTCAACGCCTGTAAGGATCAGTGCCCCCTTTTCACGGGCCCTTGATCCCAGGTACCGATACATACCCCTTACGTCAACTACGCAGGCGACAGGAGCATTCCCCTGAATCACCGCCTCTTCGGTTGGTGAGACGATACGAAGGCGAGCCACCGTGTGGTACAACCCATCCGGTATGCAGAAACGGCGCATCGTCGTCAGGTCTGTTCCGCCACTCGTGCGCACACTGTGGGCGATTTCCGGTTCACGCTCTACCACGATGGTCGATAGTCCAGCGGAGGCTGTAGTCTCAGCCGCCAGTAGACCCGCGGGACCGCCTCCGACGACCAGAACGTCAGCTTCGTGTCCACCGGTGGTCTGCACGTTACCATCCTTCCAAAGTCGCTCGTTGTGGGCACTCGGGAATGACGCTAGTCACTTCAATCTAGAAGCAGCCAACCTGCGATATCAGAGGCCAACCGCTGACGCACATTACTGAAGTCGTGGTCGGTATGGTACACGAGGAAAGTCACCTTCGCTGCGCCCGCGCCCCTTAGCGCTCGGTACAGCGGCAAGATGAACTGCTCAATAGTGATTTGTTCGTCCTCCCATCCGCCGATGAGGAGTATCGATCGGTCGGCGAGATTCGCTGCGTTCTCCCTCAGTCCGTAAACGTCCGGGCGATCAACAAACTCCTTGAGGCCTGCTTCCACGTCGAAACGAGCCGGCCCCGCCGGCTCCCGGGTGCTCCACAGCATACGGCGGAAACCTTCAGCGAAGGCGGCACTCCGCTGCAATTCGCGGACGAATTCCCCGAAATCGTTGCCGGCGATCGAGATCACCCGGCGTACGCTCGTGTCCCGCGCCGCATAGGCCATCGCCATTCCCCCACCGTAGCTGTGCCCTCCAAGGACGACTCTTGTCGTATCCACCTCGAACCGTCTTTGCACGTCTGCCTGCCTGAGCCATTGCAGAGCGGCTCCGATGTCTTGCAGGGTGTTGGCATTGCTCGATATCCCCTCGCTCTGATGCAGTCCCCTGGGATTGAACATACAAACGTTAATCCCCTGTTCGGCCAGCAGCGCACCGAGGCCCAGTACATCGTTTGGGTTTCCGGGCCAGCCGGGAACGAGCAGAAGTGTAGTTGCCGGAGTCGTTCCAACAGCTGCGAAGAATCTGCCGCGCACGCAGGCACCTTCACTGATGAACTCGATGGGAACTGGTTCCACTTCGCCACCTCCAAACAGACCGTTGGCACAGATCGGGCCCCTTCTGTCAGGAGCCGGTGGAGCCGGCGGGCGCCCGGGCGGCCCCCGCGTAGGCGTCGATGATGCCCCAAAGCCACAGGGCCGGCACCGAGAACAGGCCCACTGTGGCGAAGAGCAAAACCAGGTTGGCCGCCTGCCCGAAGAACATCAGGAGACCCTTGCCCCACCGGCCACCGTACATCTGCCCCAGCCCCGGCCAGAGAAGACTCAGCAGAGCCGCCAGCCAGCGGTTCTTCCGGCCCTTCGTCAACTCGATGACCTCCCAGCCCGGACCTCTGCTACCGGTGCTCCACCCACGGGTCGTCCAGGTCGAGATGGAGGTGGGCGAACGGGTTCGGTAGGAGCAAAAGAGCGCTCTTAGCCCCCAGCCACTCCTTGTAGGATGGGTCCCCGGATAGATCCCCGCCCCAGAGTTCGACCGCCGTGCAGGCCACCGCCGGCGCCAGCAGTGAACTGGCCGAGTTGGTCTCCTGGTAGTGATGCACGTAGAAAGCCTCCGGGTGCGACGGGTCGGGAGGCACGGCCGCGTTCGGGTCGGGGACCTCGCCGACCAAGGCGCCGATGGCCACGCCGCTCGCGAGAGGCAACCCGTAGATGTAGAAATCGTAGGACGGCACGATGTAGCCCAGGAGATCGGGGGTGTAGCCGATGAGGAACTTGAACTCCCCCGGCTGGGCGGCGCGGATGGAGGGCTCGAACGGCCGCCCGGTCGCGGTCTTGTCCATGTCGGCCCGGTGGTGCTCGGCCAGGCCGTAGTTGATCTCCGGAAAGAGCTCGCCCGGAACCGTGGTGAACGTGCCCTGGCCGATCTGGAAGGCGTAGATGGTGGACTTGACCGAGTTGCCCAGGAAGGGGCCGGCGCTCCACCGGTCGGCCAGGTAGAGTTGGTTATCGAGCACTCCGAGAATGCCGGCCAGCCGGAAGAGCTGGTTGGTCAGCGGGACGTAGATGTCTTTGGAGCGCAGGCGCAGGTCGGTGGCCGTTGGGTCAGGCTTGGCCTCCTTGAGCGCGGCCAGGGCGGCCTTGCCCACCACCCGGCCGATGGCCCGGGTTCGTTCCACGCTATACGCCAACGGCCGGCCCGTGGACGGGTCGACCGGGAACGTCTGGCCGTCGAAGGTGTCGCGGTTCCAGACCTGGGTTCCGGAATCGCCGACGATCTCCACCGCCCCCTGGTCGGACGGGGTGTAGATGGCGACGCCACCGCCGAGTCCCCTTTCGACCGTCTCCCGGAGGCTGGCGAGAAAGTCGGCGCTTATCCGGGTGTTGTCGCCCTCAAGCGATTCCACGTGGGCGCCCCAGTTGACGAGGGTGGCCACCGGCGCGCCGGTCAGCGAGTCGGCCAGGGCCATCACCCGCAGCTCATCGTCGAAGAACCACGGCGTGCGCAAGCTGTTGCGGCACTGGAGGCCGGCCAGGTCCGGGTAGGTCCCCGAGTTGACCTTCCCGTAGGTGACGGTCACGGGCACGAGGGCCTTGGCGGCCAGGGCCACGCTCTGGGCAATCTTCCTGTCGACATACTCGAGATAGAGCGGGAACTTGCCGTCGGTGAAGTCGTCGGGCCCCCAGAGGCCAACAGTGTCGGGCCCTTCGTGGTTATGAACGGCGGTCAGGATGATGACGTCGACCTTGAGTTCCGGGGCGGCCTCGGCCAGGAAGCTCCTTACTCGCGGGACCTGCGCCGAGTTGCAGGCGATGGTGTCCAGGACCGCCCAGGCCACGGTGAGATCGCCGCTCCGCAGGACCAGGGTCCGGACCCAGATGGGGTCGGCCACGCCCGTGGCCGCCCGACCACTGCCGAAACCGGCCAGGTAGATGCCGTCCCATTTCCCGCCCGAGCCGGCATCGAGGGCGGTGTTGCGGGGGTCGTCGACAAAGGGTTCCCCAACGTCGTAGCGGCCGTTGCCGTTGGTGTCGGTGAACTCCTCCCCCCACAGGCCGACGGTCGTTATCGGCCCGGTCCAGTCGGGGTCGCTGTTCCAGAGCGGGTTGACGGCGAAGGTGGCTATGCCCGGAGGGCAGCCGAAAGGGGTGACGTTGACCTGGCTCGCCCCGGCGAGAAGAGCGGTCGGGGCGGAGCCGCTCCCGGCGCCCTCGGGCGGGCCCCCCAGCGTGATGATGGCTGGCCCCCGGCCGGCGCCAAAGACCGAGGCGGGGATGAAATAGAGGAGCAGCAGGACGGCGACGACCGCGTAGGCGGCAAGCTTGAGGCGGCTCACCCTAACCCCTCCCCTCGGCTGTCGCCGGAGTGAGAACCCACGACGCCACCTGCCGCGGGGAAAGCGGGTCGACGAACCAGCGGCCGGGACCGCCGCGAAAGGACAACGACGCCACGGCCACCCGGGCGTTCCCCAAGAGGAAGCTGTCGGAAACCCACCCG
>CALMHV010000440.1 GCA_937863905.1 uncultured Bacillota bacterium | reverse complement strand
AGGCGTTTCTTCGGGGTCCAGTGGCGCTTCCTCTACTCCCACGTCGAGGTGGCGGTGGGCGCCGCCGTCGTCACCGCCCTTCTGGTCGGGATACCTCTTCTCCGTGGCTATGGTCTCCTGACCGCGGGTCTCTCCGCCCTGTTGGCCCTCATCCTTTCCATTCTGGGCGGCGCCTGGCTGGCCTTGGGCGCGGCGCGCGGCGTGAAGCTCCGCCTCCGCGAGACCAGCCGGTTTGCCTCCGCTCTCGCCCGCGGCGACTACCGCTGGCGCATCGTCCTTCCCCCGGCGGACAGCGCCGGACGCACCGATGAGATCGACCAGTTGGCCGCGGAACTGAACTTCATGGCCGACAGCCTGGAAGGCGCCATCGCCGAACTCCGCGCCCTGGCCGAGCGCAACCGGAGCCTGGCCGAGGAGACGGGGCGACTGGCCGCCCTGGAGGAGCGGACGCGCCTGGCCCGCGACCTCCACGACACCGTCAACCAGCAGGTCTTTGCTCTCTCCATGCAGGCGGCTTCGGCCCGCCGGCGCCTGGAGGCGGCCGACTCCAATCCGGCGCAGGTCGGAGAGGTAGCCGCGCTCCTGGATGAGGTCGAGGGGCTCGCCCGCTCGGCCCACCGCCAGATGCGCGACCTTATCCTGCAGTTGCGCCCGACCACCCTGGAACAGCAAGGTCTCGCCCCGGCTCTGGAGGAGTACGTGCGCACGTTCACCGAGGGCCAGGGTCTGGGCTGCGTCTGCCGCATCGAGTGTTCCGGCAGCTTCGGTCTGGCCGTCGAGGAGGCCCTCTTTCGCATCACGCAGGAAGCCCTGAACAACGTGGCCAAACACTCCAAGGCGAAGAAGGTCGAAGTGGCGCTCACGCTCGACGCCTCGCGTCACGTGGTCCTGACCGTCACTGATGATGGGCGTGGGTTCGACCAGTCGGTCCCGGCGCGCGCCACGGCCCTCGGACTGCGGGGCCTGCGCGAGCGGGCAGCCGCCCTCGGCGGCCGCGTCAAGGTCACCAGCGCTCCCGGCCAGGGGACGAAGGTCGAGGCAGCGTTCCCGATGGCCAGAGAGGGCCAGGAGCCTGCCGCCGCCTCGCCGGCCCAGCCTGAAGGCGATGGGACCGGCACGGCGAAGGACCCACCCGTGGGAGGTTGAGGCCTGTGATCCGGGTCATGCTCGTGGACGACCATGAGATTGTCAGGCGCGGTCTGCGCAGCTACCTGGAGACCGAAGCCGACTTCGAAGTCGTGGGCGAGGCCGGTGACGGGGAAGAGGCCGTTCGCCTGGCTGCCAAGCTGTCCCCGGACGTCATCCTCATGGACCTGGTCATGCCTGTCCTCGACGGGGTCGAAGCTACGCGCCGTATCGTCGCCGCCCAGCCCAAGGCTTGTGTCGTGGTCCTGACGAGCTACACGGACGACTCTCGTGTCCTGCCGGCTCTCAAGGCCGGGGCCCGCAGCTACCTCCTCAAGGACGTGGCCGCCGAGCAACTCGGGGAGAGCATCCGGCGGGCCCACCGCGGCGAGTCGGCGCTCCATCCGGTCGCGGCCCAACGCGTCTTGCGCGAGATGACCGCCCCCAAGGGCGCCGAGCCCACCGAACGCGAACTCGAGGTCCTTCTCCTCGTGGCCCAGGGATTGTCGAACCAGGCGATCGGGAACAAGCTCTTCATCACGGAGCGCACCGTGAAGGCCCACATCACGTCGCTCCTGTCCAAGCTCGACCTCTCCGACCGCACCCAACTGGCCATCTACGCTCATACCCACGGCCTGGTGAAGAGGCCCTAGATCCGGCTAGGAGCGGCAGGCTCTAGACCCGCCGCTTCCAGAGGAGGGCCATCGCCAGGACGGCCATGAGCGCCAGCGACGTCACTCCCGCCGTGACCACGAGCGCGCTCCAGTACCTGGTCATGATGAGCGCGCCGGCCGCCACCACGATGGACAACACGGTCGACGGGATGAAGGTGACCCGGAAAGCCGCGATGATGGACCCCGCCGTCGACATCTCCAGGATCACGTAGAAGAGCTGGGCTCCGATCCAGATGAAGAGAAGGTCGGCTATCTGGCCGAAGGTCTGGCGGGCGAACCCGGCCCGGTAGAAGATGTCCGCCGCCAGGGCGTAGGTAAGGAGGAGCCACGCGTACCGGACGTTCGGCCAGCCCCCCTGCTCCCGCGTCGGTTCGCGTCCGTTCAAAGAGAAGCCCCCCGGGTCTAGCTTACCCCGGTTTCCTGTTTCCGGCTGCCCAGCATGACGGCCAAGCCGAGGAGAGCGAGGGCCGGGAGCGCGACGAGCAGGCTGGTCCGGAACTGCGCGACCAGGGGAGGGGCGGCCGCCAGGCTCGACTCGCTCCAGGAGAGCCACAGGGAGACGAGGTAGACGACATCCCCGGCGGCCCACAGGCCAAGGGCCCAGGCCGCGGACTTGGCGAGGATGCCCCGGGAGTAGGCGGTCCAGAGGGCGCAAAGACCGATGACCCCGGCCGCCCCCTTGACCAGCCTCAGGAGGAGCCGCGCCAGGAAAGTGAGGCTGTTGGGCCCGGAGAGCGCGAGCAAGGGGCTCGAGTCCGCCGCCAGGTAGAGCGCGAGATTGATGAGCGGGACTACGCCCAGTTGGACAACGAAGGCCGCCAGAAAGACCGTCGCGGCCTGGCCGAAGCCGCGGTCGGCCGTCTCCGCCGGGCCGGGCCGGAGGGTCTTGGCCGCAAACCACAAGCCGGCCGCGAAGAGCAGGAGGTCCGCGGCGACCCCGAGCCCGGTGACGAGTCCGGGGAGAAACGACGAGACGTCGGAGAAGGGATTGCCGTAGGCGAAGGTTCCGAACACAACCACCAGACCATAGGCCAGCGCCGCCAGGGCCAGTGACGCGCGGGCGGGGCGGTGGCGGAGCCCCCGAAGATAGACGAGCGTGCCGGCCACGAACAGGGCGAGGCCGAGGACGGTCCAGAGGATCGAGGTCGTCAGCCCGAAGAAGGACACGGGCGAGGTGAGCCTGAGGCCGGAGGCCAGGTAGCCGCCGGAGGAGAGGACCAGGAAGAGGCCGAGGCCCAGCTCGATGGGTGGTACGCGCACGGTGAGTCCCTCCCAGGATAGCCCAAGGTACGTTCTATCGGGCAGTTTCTCCCCGGAGGGGGCGCTTCCTTCCCGGTGGCTGAGGCTCAGCTCGCCCCGCGGTACTCCCGCCAGAGGGCCTCAAGGTAGGCCGCTTCCATCCCCGGCGGGACGTAGTTGGCGGCTTTGGTGAGGCGCAGGAGTTCCCGTTTCTCCAGGCTCTCGTCCTGGAAGTTGGCGTTGCGCACGGCCCGCAGGATGGCGTCCAGACGACTGATGCCGATCTGGGCGCCGGCGATGTCGATGAGTCGAACCGGGGCTCCGCTCGCGCCACAGCCGCAGCCTCCGGTCTTCGGTGAACCGCCACTCGCTCCCTGGGTCAAGGGAAGACACCTCCGCAAACATGGTTCCATCTGGGGCTTTGTCCCCCGGAAGGTATCCTATGTGCCTTGGCTCCGGGAGGTTCGGCCTCGGCTAGGCCAAGCGGGGTCGGCGCCGGCGGAAGGGGGAGGTCCGGCGGTCCAGATACGGTGAGGAGCGGAGGAGCCAGTTCCGGACGAAGGGCCGGAAGAGACGGGCCAGGCCGCGCTTGGGGCCCATCACCGCGGCCATCTCGCGGATGAAGTCATCGGCCGTATGACGCTGGTAGGAGAGGAGGTGCTCGCTCTCGGTCGTGTCCATCCAGTCGGTGTAGAAGGGGCGTTGGCCGAAGGCCCGCTCGGGCAGCCGGCCGATGCCGGCGGCGTCGAGGATGCGGCCAACGTAGACGCGCTGGTAGAGTTGACAACTCGGCCCGCCCCCGATGAGCAGGACCTTGCCCCAGACCCGGTTGCTCAACACGGTGTTGGCGACCGCCAAGCCGGCGTCGGCCGGGTGGATGAGTTCTATGCGCGTGTCCAGCGGGACCTCGAACATGAGTCTGAGCGTCGGCTGGTCCAGGGTCTGCAGGGCGACGGTCGGCACGGCCCCGAACCGCAGCACGGCCCACTCCAGGCCGGAGGCCATCAGGAATCGCTCGCAGGCGACCTTGTGGCCGGAGTAGTGGTCGGAGGGATAGACGGGTTCGTCGGCCGTGCGCGGCGGCGGCTGGTCCTGGGCCTTACCGAAGACCGAGACGGAGGACGCGAAGACGAACCGGGGCTGTTTGGGAAGCGCCACGGCCGCCTTGATGAGGTTGCGGGTACCGTCGACGTTGATTTCCCGGGCCCACTCGGGTTTGACTTCGCTCAGCGGCGGGATGACGCCGGCGAGATGGACGATGGCCTCCTGACCCTCGACGGCCTGGGTCAAGCCGGCCGGACGCCTGAGGTCGCCCCAGACGATCTCCATCTGCCCGCCGATGCGGTCGGCCCAGGCCTTGAGGCGTTTGGCCGTCCGGAGAGTGGCGCGGGTCCGGAGCTCGAAGCACCTGACCAGATGGCCGCGGGCCACGAGTTCCCGGGTGGCGAAGACCCCGATGTTGCCGAACGAGCCGGTGACGAGGATGCGCACCCGGGTTTCCTCCCTTCAAGATACTCCTACGCTGCTGTATCATTTCCTGCCTCGCGGCTGTGTAGCGCCGACCGGGGGCGCCGCAAAAACAAGTGGCCGGAGTTACCTCCGGCCACCTGTCACCGCTCTTGCCCCCGCTCCTACCTCTGGATGCGAGCCGAGTGCGTGGAGGGCCTATAGTCGACTTGCGCCCCAAGGGCCTCGCAGATGAAGCGTAGCGGGACGAAGACGCGGCCGTTCAGGAGCACTGCGGGCGCGTCCAGCCGCACGGCTACTCCGTTGACGAAGGCGGTCCTGGAGCCGACGGTGAGCACTATCGTCGTCCAGTCTCCGCGGATCGTGATCTTCTGGGCCACGGGGTTCCACAGGACTTCCGCACCGACAGTCTCGCTGATGAACCGCAGCGGGACCATCATCCGCCCGGGAGTCCCGTAGTACGCGGGAGCGTCTAGGTCGCGCGGGTAGCCATTCACCCAGACGACGTGGCTGCCCGGTACCACCGTGATGACGATTCCGGTCTTGAGGGGAGGACCGACCCGGGGTGGCGCCGGGGCCTCCTCTTCCTCCTCCGCGGCTACGGTCACATGGAGCACGGTAGTGGCGGTCAGCGAGCCGTCAGATACTCGGATGGTAACCGAGTA
>CALMHV010000439.1 GCA_937863905.1 uncultured Bacillota bacterium | reverse complement strand
AAGCCGCCGCCCAGGAGGCGGGCGGGCAGGCTCCGGATGAGGCGCCGGTAGGTGAGTTCCCCCCGCAGGACGCTCAGGAGCCCTTCGAAGAGTTCGGGCCGGCTGAAAAACAGGCGCGAGGCGACGGTCGGCCAGCGGCCGAAGAACCGGGTCAGCCAGCGCGCCCAGGCGAGATCGAGGTCTATTCCGGAGCGGCAGGCCGCGGCGTAGGAGGCCGTTTCCCGCGCCAGCCGTCCCGACCGGACGCCCCGGGCGACCGCTTCGCCGGCCAGCCTCCCGGACAGGCCGGCCCACCGGATGCCCTCGCCGGTGAAGGGGTCGGCGAACCCGGCCGCGTCGCCGGCGAGGAAGACCCGTCCCCGGGCCACCGGGCGCCGCTTTCCGCCCAAGGGGACGAGATCGGTCCGGAGGTGGCCGCGCAGCATGGCCAGGTCCCAGCCGCCGGAGGACCCGCCGGGCGGGACCAGGGAACTCGTGTCGAGCAGCTGGAGAAGGTGTCGCCAGGGCGTCCGGAACCCCGGCCGCGCGGCGCCGACCCCGACCGAGACACCCCCGGCCTTGGGAAACAGCCAGCCGTAGCCTCGCGGCGGCACGCCATAGCGGACCTCGATGCCGTCCTCCAGGATACCGGCCCGTTGGGCGGGGCTGACGGGCAGCTCGGCCTCCAGGCACAGGCCGGTGTCGGCGGGGCCGAAGTCCGGGCGCACGGCGCGGGCCACCCGGCTCCTGACCCCATCGGCGCCGATGACCGCGCGGGCGGTAAAGGTCGGTCCGGTGGTCTGGACGCTCACGCCGTCGGGCCCCTCCCAGACCCCGGTAACGGGGAGCCCCTCCTCCACCTCGGCTCCGGCCTGGCGGGCGGCCCAGAGAAGGTACTGGTCGAAGCGGTCGCGGGAGACGAGATAGACGAAGGGACGCGACGAGGTCACGTCCAGGTGCTGGGCGCCCCAGCGCGGGCGAAGCCTCCGCCCTTCCCGCTCCACCAGTTCCGGGGGGAAGGGCAGACCGACTTCACGCATCGCGCCGACCGTGACCCCGCCGGCGCAGACCTTTGGCCGCGGGAAATGGCACTTCTCCAGGAGGAGGGTCTCCAGGCCCTGGCGAGCGCAGTGACGAGCGGCGGTGGCCCCGGCCGGCCCGCCGCCCACCACGATGACGTCCCAGAGCCGTTGAGCCATAAGGGCTAGTATATCCTCGCGCTCCGGCGACAAAGCCTAGACCACCTAAGGTGGCGATGGCCGTGCGCGAGATCTACGACCCGGTCCGCGAGGAACTCGCGCTTGTCGCGGCGAGGGTGTCCGGCTTGGCGGCGTCCGCGCCCGGCCCGCTGGGCGAGGCGGCGGCCGGTCTGGCCCTCCGCCCCGGGAAGATGCTGCGCCCGGCGCTCCTCCTCCTGAGCGCCGCCGCGGGCCGGCCAATCGGGGGGCCCCCGGCCCCGCCCCGCCATCGAGACCGCCTGGTGGCGGCGGCCGCGGCCTTCGAACTCTTGCACCTGGCCAGCCTCACCCACGACGACATCGTGGATGCCTCGGTCCTGCGGCGAGGCGCCCCGTCGGTGTGGGGCCGCTGGGGGGCCGGGGTCGCCGTCCTGACCGGGGACCACTTCTACGGCAAGGCGGTGGGTCAGGCCTCGCTGGCCGGGCGTCGCGCCAGTCGCAGCCTGTGCCGGACCATCGACGCCCTGCTCGCCGGGGAAGCCCTGGAACTCGCCGCGACGGGCGGCCCGGGGGGCCGTCCGCCGGCCAGCCCGATGGGGCGCCGCTCCTACCTCGCCCTGGCCACGGCTAAGACCGCCGTGTTCTGCGCGGAAGCCTGCGCCCTGGGGGCCAGGCTGGGGCGGGCCGCGCCCGGGGCTGTCCGGGCTCTCGGGGGCTACGGCAAGGCCCTGGGTCAGGCCTACCAACTCACCGACGACCTCCTGGACTGGCTGGGCGACCCGGACCGCATGGGTAAGCCGGGCCTGGCCGACCTGGCCCGGGGCGTCCTCAACTACCCGGTCATCGCCGGGCTCAACCGCCGGCCGGCCAGCATCGGCAAGGCTCTCGCCGCCCTGCGGGCGGCCGGCTCGCCGGAGGCCGCCACCGCCATCCTGGAGGACCTGACCCGTCGGCTCGGGGAGGCCGGGGCCTTCGAGGAGACGAGGCGCCGCGTGCGGGCCACGACAGCCCGGGCCGGTTCTTTCCTGGCGGCCCTGCCGCCCGGTCCCGCCAGGGACAGCTTGGAACGACTCCTTGAGCGTCTGGAGGTGCGGGAAGCGTGAACGGTCTTTGGACCCTCTTCCGGTTCATCCCGGTCCTGTCGTGGGGAGTCACGGCTACCGTCATGGGGGTCGCCGCCGCCGCCGGGACCGCGACCTGGCGCCTGTCCTACCTGGGCGACGGGCTGCTCGTCCTGGCCGGGGCCATGGCCTTCCAGGGCATCGTGGCCCACGGACTGAACGACCTTGAGGACTGGCGTTCCGGCACCGACGCCCTCAGCCCGGGCCTGCTCTCGGGCGGCAGTCGCGTCATCCCCCGGCGGCTCCTGACCGAGAAGCAGGTCGGCGCGGCAGCGCGGCTCGCGGCCGCGGTCGGCCTGGCCTGCGCGGGCGTGCTCTACCTGCGGCACGGGCCGGCCGTCCTGCCCGTGGCGGCGGTAGCCCTCTGGTCCTCCATCGCCTACACCCAGGCGCCCCTGCGTCTGGCCTACCTGCCTTTCATCGGTGAACTCGCGGCGGGATGGCCGGCGGTCATCACCATCGTCGTCGGGACGACGGTCGTGCTGACCGGAGGCGCGGGGCCGGGGGTGTGGGCGGCCGGGGCCGTGCAATCGACCCTTTCCGTGGCCTGGGTCATGCAGCATCATCTGCCCGACCTCTGGGCCGACCTAGCCGCGGCGCCCCCCAAGGTGACCACGCCGGCCTGGGTCGCCCGGCGCTGGGGCGGCGCGGCGGCTCGACTGGTCCCCGCCGGCTATTTCCTCATCGGGACGGCGCTTTCGGCCGGGCTCGCCCTCACCCTCCACCCCGTCTTCTGGGGCTCGGCCGCGTTGGGGGCGCTGGGGGCTCGCGAAGCCCTGGCCACCGACGTGACGTCCGTGCCCGACATCACCCGCCGGCAGCTGAAGATGATCGCCCTCACCGGCGCCAACGCCGCCCTGCTGGTGCTTGGCTTCCTCGCGGGCGG
>CALMHV010000438.1 GCA_937863905.1 uncultured Bacillota bacterium | reverse complement strand
TGGCCCCCCAGACATCGCCACTCCCGGCCAGGACCTTGAGCGCGTCCGTCAGTTGGATCTCGCCGCCGTGTCCGGGCCTGGTCTCCTCAAGGATCGCGAAGACCTCGGGCGGCAGAATGTAACGCCCGATGATGGCGATGTTGGAGGGGCTGCGGCCGGAAGCCGGCTTCTCGACCAGGTCCGATAGGCGGAAAGCCTCTTCCTCGGCGTTGGCAGCGGCCACGATGCCGTAGCGCGACACGTCGGGCCAGGGAACTTCCCTCACGCCGATCATGGCCGCGGCCCCGGTCCGCTCATAGGCGGTGACGAGTTGCCTGAGGCAGGGCTCCTGGCCGGTGAAGACCTCGTCGCCCAAGAGCACGGCGAAGGGCTCTTCGCCGATGTGGCGGCGGCCGGTGAGGATGGCGTGCCCCAGGCCCAGAGGGTCCTTCTGGCGCACGAAGTAGATGTCGGCGAGTTCAGAGATGCCCCGGACGTCGGCCAGGAGTCCGGCTTCATTCTTGCGGTGCAGAGACTGCTCGAGTTCGAGGGAACGATCGAAATGGTCCTCCAGGGCTCGCTTTCCCCGGCCCGTGATAATCAGGATGTCCGTGATGCCGGAGGCGACGGCCTCCTCGACAACGTACTGGATTATCGGTTTGTCGACGAGGGGCAGCATCTCCTTGGGCTGGGCCTTCGTGGCCGGCAGGAAGCGGGTGCCGAGCCCCCCGGCCGGGATGATGGCCTTGCGTACGGTTCGGGTCATTTTGAGGCTACGCCCCCTGCGTCTCACGGTCGGGGACCGCGGACGGCCCCGTGTCGGATGCGGACTTCTCCGGCCAAGGCCGGGGCTCCTTTGACCGGCCGCGACGGCCGCGGAGAGGAACTGCCCGGCCCAGAACGGAATTGGATGCGCGGGTTGAAGCCGACGCGGATGGGGGAACAAGTGTGAAGGTCCTGGTCACCGGAGGAGCCGGGTACATCGGGAGCCATGTCGTCAAAGCTTTGCGTGATGCGGGACACCGGACGGCCGCGTACGACAGCCTCATCCGGGGGCACCGGAAGGCTGTCTTGGCTGAGGAGTTCCATCAGGGCGAACTCGCCGACCGGGACCGGCTGCGGGAGGTCATCGCTTCCTTCCGACCCGAGGCCGCCATCCACCTGGCCGCTCTGACCAGCGTGCCGGAGTCGGTCGCCCAGCCTTCTCTCTACTATCGCCAGAACGTCGAGGCCAGCCTCACCCTGCTCGAGGAACTCGCGCGGGTCGGCGTCGGCCCCTTTGTCTTCTCCTCGTCAGCGGCCGTCTACGGGACCCCCGAACGGGTTCCCGTCGCCGAGGATGCGACGCCGAGGCCCATCAACCCTTACGGCGAGACCAAGCTCGCCGTCGAGCGGATGCTCCACTGGATGGCGGGCCCCCACGGGTTCCGGGCCGTGTCGCTACGGTATTTCAACGCCTCCGGGTGCGACCCCGCGGGCGAGATAGGCGAGGACCACGACCCCGAGACCCATCTCATCCCCCTCGTCTATCTGGCCGCCGCGGGCCGGCGCGGCCAGTTGACCGTCTATGGGGACGACTACGACACACCCGACGGCACCTGCGTGCGCGACTACGTCCACGTCGGCGACCTGGCTCACGCGCACGTCCTGGCCGTGGAGAAGCTGGCGGGCCTCGGCAACGGAGGCTTCCACGAGGTCCTGAATCTAGGCGCCGAACGTGGCTACAGCGTCCTCGAGGTCATCCGGGCCGTGGAAAAGGTCCTTGGCCGGCCGGTGCCGTACGAGATCGGCCCGCGGCGGCCGGGCGATGCCGCCGTCCTCGTGGCCTCTTCCGCAAAAGCCCGAGCCGAACTGGGCTGGCGGCCGACGCGCTCCGACCTTGAGACCATCATCCGCACCGGTTGGGCTTGGCACGAGAAGCACCCGCACGGATACGACGACTAGTCGCCCCGCCCCGGGCGGCAGGAAACGGCAACGCCCCTGGACCTTCCGGTCCAGGGGCGTTGCTGGTCAATGAATCGATGCATAATAGTCTCCCGGCGGCGACCACCGCGGGCCAAAGCTTGGTGGAGATGAGCGGATTCGAACCGCCGGTCTCCTGCGTGCAAGGCAGGCGCTTTCCCGCTAAGCTACATCCCCACTCGAAACAATGATGCCCGAAGCGTCGGCTCCCGGCATCATAGTTCTGGTGGGCATAGGTGGGGTCGAACCACCGACCTCGCGCTTATCAGGCGCGCGCTCTCACCAACTGAGCTATACGCCCACCTCAAAGTAG
>CALMHV010000437.1 GCA_937863905.1 uncultured Bacillota bacterium | reverse complement strand
CGAGGGTGGCCGCACCGTCGGCGCCGGCGTCGTCACGGGTATCGTGGAGTAGGCGCTAGACCGGCGGGGAGGTTGGGTCATGGCGAGTCAAAAGATAAGGATCCGCCTGCGGGCCTTCGACCACAAGATTCTGGATTCGGCGGCCGAGAAGATCGTGCACACGGCGCGGCGCACCGGGGCCAAGGTTTCCGGACCGGTGCCTCTCCCCACGGAGAAGAGCATCTACACGGTCCTGGTCGCCCCGAACGGGGAGAAGGACATCCGCGAGCAGTTCGAGATGCGGACCCACAAGCGACTGATTGACATCATGGAACCCACGGCCAAGACGGTCGACGCCCTGATGCGGCTCGACCTGGCTGCCGGTGTGGACATTGAGATAAAGCTCTAGCCGGCTGGTGGGCCTCGGGTCTGCCGCTTTCGGCAGTCTCGCGAAAGAGGCGCCGCCCGGGAGGCGGCGGTCAGTGGACGTACCCTCCCGTGAATGGAGGCAGGACACATGCCTAAGGGCATCTTGGGACGCAAGGTCGGTATGACCCAGCTCTTCGACGAGCGGGGGCACATCGTTCCCGTGACTATCATCCACACCGGCCCCAATGTCGTCGTCCGGCGGCGCACGAAAGAGCAGGACGGCTACACGGCGCTTCAACTCGGGCTGGGTGAGGTCAAGGAACGCAGGGTCTCCAAGCCCGTTCTCGGGCAGTTCGCCAAGGCGAACGTGGCCCCGACCAAGATCCTCCGGGAGATACGGACCGAGGATGTGTCGGGCTACGAGGTCGGCCAGAAGATTGGCGCGGAGATTTTTGAGCCCGGGGACATGGTCAGCGTTACCGGCCGGTCTAAGGGCAAGGGGTTTCAGGGCGGCATCCGCCGGCACGGTTTCTCGCGTGGGCCGATGAGTCACGGCTCAAAATACCACCGGGGGCCGGGGTCTTTATCCCCCCGTGACGGAGCCCGGGTCTTCAAAGGTCGCAAGCTGCCGGGCCACCAAGGCGCCGTGCGGGTCACCGTTCGCGGCCTCAGCGTTGTAAAGGTCGATGCGGAGAAGAGCCTCCTCATTCTCAAGGGGGCCGTACCCGGACCCAAGGGCGGCCTCGTGGTGGTCCGCGAAATCATTTTGGCCCGGCGGGAGAAGGTGTGACCATGCCCAAAGCACCCGTCTACAGCACCAATGGTGAGGTCGTCGGCGAGATAGAGCTCTCCGACGCCGTGTTCGGGGTAGAGGTGAACGAGGCTCTCATGCACCAGGCGATCGTGATCCACCAGGCTCGCCAACGGCAGGGGACGTCCTCGACGAAGGGCCGTTCCGATGTCTCGGGTGGCGGCCGCAAGCCGTGGCGTCAGAAGGGCACCGGACTTGCCCGCACGGGCAGCATCCGGTCGCCCATCTTCCGGGGCGGCGGCATTACTTTCGGCCCCAAGCCTCGCGACTACGCGCAAGAACTGCCCAGGGCCATGAGGCGCAAGGCCCTGACCTCGGCCCTTTCGGCCAAGGTGAGGGATGGGGACCTCCTCGTCCTGGACGGTCTCGTTTTCACGGTTCCGAAGACGAAAGAAGTGACCGAACTGCTCGGGCGGTTCAACGTCACCGAAGCCACGCTCATCGTGACCCCCGAGACCGACCCGACCCTGGTCCTCTCGGCCCGGAACATTCCGGGTGTGGACACGCAGCGGGCCGCCAACCTGAGCGCTTTCGACGTGCTCGTCCATGGGAAGCTCTTCATGACCCGGGACGCCGTCGCCAAGGTTGAGGAGGTGTTCGGGGCGTGAGCGGAGCTCGCGACGTGATCATCCGTCCTCTGGTTTCCGAGAAGACGACCAGCGCCATGGCCGACAACAAGTACACGTTCCTGGTCGACGCGCGGGCGGACAAGACTCAGATCAAGAGGGCCGTGGAGGAGATCTTCGGGGTGAAGGTCATGGGCGTCAACACTGTCCGGCAGCTCGGGAAGATGCGCCGGATGGGCGTGTTCCGCGGCCGCCGGCCTTCCTTCAAGAAGGCCATCGTTACTCTCCAGGAAGGCCAGAAGATCAAGGTCTTCGAGGAGCTGTCCTAGCAACTGTCTGGGTCAACGGCTTTCCGGAAGGGGTGAAACAACGTGCCAATCAAGAAATTCAAGCCGACGTCACCCGGCCGCCGGCAGATGACTGTCGCCGACTTCAGCGACATCACCAAGGACCGGCCGGAAAAGGCCTTGATCATCCACAAGAAGGAGTGGGCGGGTCGGAACACCCACGGCAAGCTCACCGTCAGGCACAAGGGCGGCGGTCATCGGCGGTTTATCCGCATCGTGGACTTCCGGCGCGACAAGGATGGGGTTCCGGCTAAGGTGGCGGCCATCGAGTACGACCCGAACCGGTCGGCTCGTCTGGCGCTGCTGCACTACGCGGATGGCGAGAAGCGGTACATCATCTGCCCGCTGGACCTCAAGGTCGGGGACACGATCGTCTCCGGCCCCGACTCGGACATCAAGGTCGGCAACAACCTGCCCCTGGCCAAGATGCCGAGCGGCACCGTCGTCCACAACGTGGAACTGTCCGTGGGCAAGGGCGCGCAGATGTGCCGGGCCGCGGGGACTTCCGCCCAGCTCATGGCTAAGGAAGGTCCGTTCGCCCACCTGCGTTTGCCGTCGAGTGAAGTCCGCCTGGTGGACATCAACTGCCGGGCTACCGTCGGGCAGATGGGCAACGTCGACCACGAGAACATCACGATCGGCAAGGCCGGGCGCAGCCGCTGGCTGGGTATCCGCCCAGGCGTGCGCGGCGTGGCCATGAACCCGATCGACCACCCGCACGGCGGCGGCGAGGGCCGGTCTCCAATCGGTCTCAAGCATCCCATGACGCCGTGGGGTGCGCCGGCGCTCGGTCACCGGACTCGCCACAAGCGGCTCAAGTCTGACCGGTTCATCGTGAAGCGACGCGGCAGCAAGTAGGGGAAGGGGGGCACGCGGAAGTGGGTAGGTCAACCAAGAAGGGCCCGTACGTGGACGACGCGCTGATGCGAAAAATCACGGCGCTCAACGCCAAGAACGACAAGCGCGTCATCAAGACGTGGGCTCGCGCCTCCACCATCGTGCCGGAAATGGTCGGGCATACGGTCGCCGTCCACGACGGGCGGCGTCATGTTCCCATCTATATCAGTGAAGAGATGATCGGGCACAAGCTCGGCGAGTTCGCGCCGACCAGGCTTTTCCGGGGACACGGGGCCCACACGGAGCGCTCCACGTCTCTGAAGTAGTCCAGACGGGCCCGCGCGCGCGGGCTCGCGCCGGGCGGGAGGTATCGTTCATGGCACGGACCGACACGGCCGTAGTAGGGGAAGAAGCCAGAGCCATCGCCAAACATATTTGGATCGCTCCAAGGAAGGTTCGCATCGTCCTGGACGTGGTGCGCGGAAAGGACGTCGAAGAGGCCCTGACCCTGCTCAAGTTCCTGCCGAAGCGGGCCTCGCTCATGGTGTCCAAGGCCATCAAGTCCGCTGCGGCCAACGCGGAACAGAACCACGGGATGAAACGCGACAGCCTTTTCGTGGCGGAGGCCTTCGCCGACGGCGGGCCTACGCTCAAGCGCCACCAACCCCGCCAGCGGGGCCGGGCGTTCCCGATCAAGCAGCACACGACGCACATCACTGTCGTCGTCCGTGAGCGCCGCTAACGGCAGCGGACGAGAGGAGGGGACCAAGTGGGACACAAGGTTCACCCAAAGGGTTTGCGGCTAGGCATAGTTGAGGACTGGGACGCGAAGTGGTTCTCCGACAAGAAGCAGTACGCCGACCTCCTCTTCGAGGACGACAGGGTCCGCAAGCATGTCTACCGCAAGTTCGTCATTGCCGGGGTCTCCCGGATTGAGATCGAGCGGGCCGCCAATCGCGTCAAGGTGACGCTGCATACGGCCAAGCCCGGGATGGTCATCGGGCGCGGTGGCGCCGGAGTCGATGAACTGCGCCACGAACTGGAGCAACTCACGGCCAAGCAGGTCGCCGTGAACATCATCGAGATCAAGCAGCCCGAGATCGATGCCAAGCTGGTGGCGGAGAACATCGCCTCCGCCCTGGAGAAGAGGATCTCCCACCGCCGGGCCATGAAGCAGGCCATCGGCCGGGCCATGAAGGCCGGCGCCAAGGGCGTGCGCGTGGCCGTAGCCGGCCGCATCGGCGGCGCCGAGATCGCGCGGCGCGAGCGCTCCTGGGAGGGGTCCGTTCCCCTGCACACGCTTCGGGCGTGCATCGACTACGGGGCGGCCGACGCTAACACCAACTACGGGAAGATTGGCGTCAAGGTCTGGATCTATAAGGGCGAAGTCCTGCCCCAGAAGAAAGAGAAGACTCCCGTCGCGGCTCCCGAGGCCGCTCCGGAAGGAGAGGCAGGCGAATAACCCGTGCTGATGCCGAAGAGAGTCAAGTTCCGCAAGGTGCACCGCGGTCGGCGCAAGGGCAAGGCCTGCCGTGGGGCCGAGGTCTTCTACGGCGAGCACGGTCTGCTGGCCCTCGAGCCCTGTTGGGTCACTGACCGGCAGATCGAGGCGGCCCGTATCGCCCTGACCCGGCACACCAAGCGCGGCGGGAAGGTCTGGATTCGCATCTTTCCCGACAAGTCCGTGACGGCGAAGCCGGCCGAAACACGTATGGGTAGCGGCAAGGGCTCCCCGGAATACTGGGTAGCCGTCGTGAAGCCGGGCCGCATCATGTTCGAGATCGGGGGCGTCCCGGACGAGGTAGCCAAGGAGGCCCTGCGTCTGGCAGGTCACAAGCTGCCTCTGAGGACCCGAATCGTCAGCCGCGAGCGGCTGCAAGGTGGTGAGGAACTTGAAGGCTGAGCAGATGAGGCAGATGACCGATGAAGAGCTTGACGCCAAGCTCAAGGAGCACAAAGAGGAACTCTTCAACCTCAGGTTCCGGATGGCGACTGGTCAACTCGACAACCCGATGCTGCTCCGGGCGGTCCGCAAGAGCATTGCTCGGGTGAAGACCATCCAGCGCGAGAGAGAGTTGGCTGCCCTGAAGGAAGCCCAGGGTCAGTAGGGAGGTTCTGCCGTGCAGGTCAGGGGGACCAGGAAGTCGCGAGTGGGGCGCGTCACCTCGGACGCCATGGACAAGACGGTTGTCGTGGCCGTGGAGACACTGGAGAAGCACCCGGTCTTCGGGCGCCGCATCCGGCGCACCAAGAAAATGAAAGCCCACGACGAGAAGAACGAGGCTCGCGTCGGCGACCGTGTCCGGGTCATCGAGACGCGTCCTCTCAGCAAGGATAAACACTGGCTCGTGACCGAGATTCTCGAGAGGGCCAAGTAGAGGCCGTCTGGGGGACCGTTTGAAAGGGGTGGACCCGGGTTGATCCAGACACAAACGAGACTGGTCGTCGCCGACAACACAGGGGCCAAGGAGATCATGTGCATCAAGGTCCTGGGTGGCTCCCGCCGCAAGTACGGCAACATCGGCGACATCATCGTGGCCTCGGTCAAAGTGGCCAGCCCCGGCGGCGTGGTCAAGAAAGGTGATGTGGTGAAGGCGGTCATCGTCCGGTCGACCAAGGGCCTGCGGCGCCCGGACGGGACGCATATCCGCTTCGATGACAACGCCGGCGTCCTTCTGGGTGATGAGAAAGAGCCCAAGGGCACCCGCATCTTCGGACCTGTGGCTCGCGAACTTCGCGAGAAGGAGTTCATGAAGATTGTTTCGCTCGCTCCGGAAGTGCTCTAGCCGGGCTGGAAGTGAGGTGGGCCAAATGCCCAAAGACAAGAGCGAAGCCAAAGCCAAGCCGAAACTGAACGTGCGCAAGGGCGATACGGTGATGGTCCTTTCCGGCAAGCATCGCGGCCGGCGGGGCAAGGTCATCCGCATCGAGATCGACAAGCGACGGGTGGTCGTGGAAGGGGTCAATATCGCCAAGAAGCACATGAGGCCCAGGGGCAAGGTGATGCAGGGCGGCATCGTCGACCAGGAGCAACCGCTCCCGCGCGACAAGGTCATGTTGGTGTGCCCCCGCTGCAGCAAGCCTTCGCGGGTTGGGCGCACGAGACTCGAGGACGGACGGCTGGTTCGCACGTGCCACCGGTGCGGCGAAGTCGTGGACCGGTAGGTAGGGAGGACAGGCCAGGATGTCAAGACTCAAACAGCACTACGTCGCCAACGTCGCCCCGGCGCTCCGGGAGCGCTTTGCCTATAAGAGTCCGATGCAGACCCCGAAGGTCAAGAAGGTCGTTGTCAATATGGGCGTGGGCGAGGCGACGCAGGATCCCAAGGTCCTGGACTCCGCGGTGACGGATCTCCAGACGATCACCGGCCAGAAGCCGATCATCACGCGGGCCAAGCGGTCAATCGCCGCCTTCAAGCTCCGCGAGGGCGTGCCCATCGGCACCTGCGTCACGCTTCGCGGCGAGCGGATGTACGACTTCCTGGACCGGCTCTTCAGCGTGGCCCTCCCGCGGGTCCGCGACTTCCGGGGCATCCCGTCCAAGTCCTTTGACGGCCGGGGGAACTTCAGCCTGGGCGTCCGGGAGCAACTCATCTTTCCGGAAATCGATTACGACAAGGTCGAGAAGATCCGGGGCATGGACATCACCATCGTGACCAGCGCCAAGAGTGATGAGGAAGCCAAAGCGCTCCTCACTCTCCTGGGGCTGCCGTTCCGCGAGCAGTAGGAGGGGGGCTTCGCGAATTGGCAACCAAGGCGTGGCTAGAGAAGTCGCGGCGCCCGGCCAAGTTCAGCACGAGGAACTACCATCGCTGCCGGATTTGCGGTCGGGCGCGGGCCTACATGGGGCGCTTCGGCATGTGTCGCATGTGCTTCCGCGAGAGGGCTCTCCGGGGTCTTGTCCCGGGCGTCAGGAAAGCCAGTTGGTAG
>CALMHV010000436.1 GCA_937863905.1 uncultured Bacillota bacterium | reverse complement strand
GCCGCCTGCATTCTCTGTTCGGAGGAGGCCCTCGAGAAGTACAAGCTCACGGACAAGCCGGTGCGGGTCATCGGCGTGGGCTGCGGCACGGATACGATGCGTCTGGCCGACCGGCCCCACGGGAAGGTCGTCCTGCTTCCGCACGAGACCGAGAGCGACTACAAGCACCTCAAATACCCCGGGGTCCACTCCTTCCGTGGCGGCCGGAACGCGGCCAAGCTGGCCTACAAGATGGCCGGCATCGGAAACCCGCTGGAGGAACTCGACTTCGTCGAACTCCACGACGCCTACACCTCGTCGGAGATCCAGACCTACGAGGACCTCGGCCTCTGCAAGTACGGCGAGGGCGGCAGCTTCATCGAAGACGGGCACTCCTCGCTGACGGGCAAGATGCCGGTGAACCCGTCCGGCGGTCTTCTCGCCTGCGGCCATCCCGTCGGGGCGACCGGCCTCATGCAGGCGGTCGTGGCCTTCTGGCAACTCCAGGGGACCATCGGCAAGCACTGCGGCGGCGACGACTTCCTGCAGCTCAAGAACCCGAAGCGCGGGCTCATCCACAGCCACGCCGGGACGGGCACCTACATCACCTGCACGGTTCTCGAAAGGGGGTTCTGACCGTGGCCGATAAGTTGAAGGACGGTCTGGACCGGGACTTCAAGATGCCCGAGGTTGAATCCGGGACGGTCGTGTACAATGTCGACCCCCTCATCGTGAAGTCCCACTACGAGATCGACTACATCCACAGCTACTGCCAGGACTCGCCCTGGTTCCGCGGCCTCATGAACGGCCAACTCCTGGGCTCGAAGTGTGTGAAGTGCGGGTACGTCTTCACCACCCCGCGCTCCCACTGTATGGAGTGCGGCGCCAAGACGGAATGGGTCGAGCTCCCCACGGAGGGCACCATCCACACCTGGACGACCTGTTACTTCGGCGGCCAAGAGTTCCTCAAGGAGACCCCTTATCACCTCATCCTGGTCGAGTTCGAGGGGGCCAACACCCTCCTCCTGACCCGGCTGATGGGCGTTCCCGTCGGGCAGGTCAAAATCGGCATGAAGGTCAAGGCCCGCTTCCGCCGGCTCTCCAAGATCTCGCCGACGGACGTCTACTTCGTGCCGGCGTAGGGTCGAGGCTCGCCCCGGC
>CALMHV010000435.1 GCA_937863905.1 uncultured Bacillota bacterium | reverse complement strand
GGACCACGAGGCGGTCGCCCAGGCCGGGAAGGAGCCGGGAAACACGCTCCACGGCCCGGGTGATAGCGGCCGCCTTGGCTTCCCGGTAGGCGGCCGGACGCGCCTGCGCCTCCGGGCCAGGCCTTGGGGCGGGCTCTCCAGGTATCCGGGGAGGCAGTCCCGCCAGCCTGGCCCACTGCTCGTAGTCGGCCATCCCGTGGACGGTCGCCGCGGCGTGACCAGCGGGGGCTGAGGCCGGGTCGGTCTGCGTGTGGAGGTAGACGAAGGCCGGCTCGTCCGAGGCGTCGGCCGGGTCGCCGTAGACGGCGGTGGCGTACGTCGGCCGCTCCATCTCGCCGGGCTCGGGCCTAAGACCGAGATAGGCGCTGAAGAGGGTCTCGGACGGCACGGCCGCGGCGACTCTTGCCCGCAGGGCCCGAAGCTTCCGGCCAGCCGGGCGCTCCGGTCCCGGGGCGTTCTCCAGGGCCGAGAGCGTCCAAGCGAGGTCGGCGGCGGAGACGACAGAGTCGCCCTCGATGACCTCGCCGGGCGCCACCCGCACCCCGGAGACGCGACCGGCGGCGCCGACCAGGACCGCTTCGACCCTGGCCCCGAGGCGGAGTTCTCCACCGGCCGCCAGGAACGCGGCGACGAGGGCGTCGGTGATGGCCCGCATGCCGCCGAGCGGGTACCAGTAGTCCTCGAAGATGGAGTACCACCAGTAGGCCGCGAACGTCAAAGACATAGTGGGATAGCCCAGGGAGCGCAGGATGTGGCGCACTTCGGGCCGGGGCACCGTCTCCCTCAGGAGGTCCTCGGAGGTCTTGCCCGTCTCGCGGACCGACGATAGCCAGAGGCTGGGACGGACGGCCACGGCGCCCGCCAGGCCGAGGTAGCCGGCCCACGAACCCGTGAAGGGCTCGCTCCTGGTCGTGATGTCGGCCAGCCGGTAAGCGGGCTCCAGGCGCCGGAAGTAGCGGGCGAGACCATCGCGGGCGTCCGGGTAGAGGCCGCCTAGGCCATCGATGACGCTCTCCGGCGAGGTGAGGACCAGCCGCTGACCGCCCACCAGGGCGGAGAAACGGATGGGTCTGATCTGGAGCACGCCGGCGACGCCGAGCGAGCGGAGAATGGGGAGGACCATCCCCCCTGAACTGAAGCAGCCGGCACCGGCGTCGAAGCGGAAGCCCTTCCGGGAGAACGAGGTTACGTACCCGCCGGGGGCGGAGTGCTGTTCGCAGATGACAACACGCTTGCCCTTCTGGGTCAGGGCCAGGCCGCACGACAGGCCGGCCAGGCCGCTGCCGACGATGACGGTGTCGTAGCGAGGCATGGCGAGCCTCCCTTCGCCGCAGGTATTTCTAGTGCTGCCCGGATGAGCCCTGCTTGGCCCGGCGGCTCGAAA
>CALMHV010000434.1 GCA_937863905.1 uncultured Bacillota bacterium | reverse complement strand
CCGTTAGGGCGTACCGAGCATGCCCGTGAGCCCGGAGAGAATGCCGGGACAACCGTAGGTTGCGCCCTGATAGGAGAAACCGTTTTCCCCGACCAGGACTTCGCTCTGGGTACCGTCCGCGAACGTGAACAGCACCCTCAGAGGCTTGTCGGGCAGGATGAACGTGGGGTCGGGCTTACCTTCCTTGAGAGAGCGGACCGCCCGGTCCCGGTAGGGACGTGAGTACTCTTCCCCGAGTTCGCCACCGGAGAGACTGACGTCGGCGCCCGCCCAGAATAGAAACCTGACCTCGCTCGCCGGCGGCCTTTCCACCGGGCAGGTCCTGGCGCACCAGGCTCCGAGCGACCCGTCGTCCTTGAGGGCCAGAACGCCGAAACCGTTCCAGTCCAGGCGGTAGCCGGGACCCAGCATGACCAGGGAGGCCGGCCGTCCCCCCAGTTCGAACTCGACGGTGTACCACGGCGCTTCCGGGAAGTAGCAGACGGGCAACCCCGATTGCTCGAACGACTCGCTCTCGCAGGCCGCCAGAAGGTTCCCGAGCTCCGCGAGTCGTTCCCTGGTCAGTTCCATCGAGAGGTCCATGTCCCGGGCCAAGAGGAGCGGGCGGGGCGTCCTCTCGACGCTCTCGGCGACACGCGCCGAGGTCAGGAACGTGGAGAAGACGATGTCGGGAAAGCTCGGTACGGAGTACACCCGGGGTATGAGGAACACCCCCTTCATGGCCACTCCGACCGACCCGACCTCACAGGTCACCAGGGTCTTGCCCTGCGCCTTGACCGACAGGGTCAGCGGGGCGTAGAGGTCCTCGTCTTCCCCCACTCTCCTCCCGCGTTCACACGGCCCGAGGAAGGGCGTCAGGGCGGCGATGAGTTTCCGCAGTTCCGTCCGGTCGGAAACGGCGGCCGTCTGGTCGCCCATGGAGATCTCCGCCGTGAACGACAGGGCCGCCAGCCCGAGGACCGCCTCCACGAGCAAGTCGGAGTCGGTGAGGAAACCGGCGGTGTAGCCACCGTAACGCAGAACGAGCGGCTGTCCGAGGTAGCAGTCGAAAACGAGCAATGGTTCGCCGGCGGCAGTCACGGCGACGGAGGAGACGAGGAGCGGCGCCTCGTCACCCTTGAAGAAGGTCACCCCCTCAGCCGGCACCAAGGCTCCTAGAACCCGCACAAGGGGTTCCGTGGCGGTTGGGTCCGGGCCGGGGTCGAGGTCCTGACCGAGAAGGGTTACCCGCCAGCCCGGGCTCCGGGCGAGAAGAGCGCCGAAGCGCCCGCTGGCGCACACGTAGTTCAGGATGAGCCGAAAGACGGCCTTAGCCTGGGTGAGGTCGCCGAGGACGCGCCCGTCTTGGGTCGCTAGACCATCCTGAGTCAGCCAGTAGGACTTGGTCTTGCCCGCCGGCCCGACGGCGACGCAGAAAGCCGACTCGGGATTGGCCAGGGTGACTGTCCTTCCGGCGTCCTGGCACTGCTCCAGGATTGTGGTGAGTTCCTTTACCGTCTCCTGGTCGCTGATTTCTACCTCGGCGCCGAAGAGCCTGACAAAGGCCGTGGCCTT
>CALMHV010000433.1 GCA_937863905.1 uncultured Bacillota bacterium | reverse complement strand
AGTCGCCAGCCACCCTGGTCCGGGAGGCCTTCGCCCTGATCTCCCTTCGGGTTGACAAGATCGGACTCGATCCCGAGCACGGCCAGGCCATCGTCCTTCTCAAGGACGACGACGGGAATCGCTACCTGCCCATCAGTGTCGGACCCTTCGAGGCCAACGCCATCGCCATGGCCATCGAGGACGTCAAGCCGCCGCGCCCTCTCACCCACGACCTTCTGAGGACCGTCCTCGACAATCTTGAGGTCAAGGTAACCCGGATCCTCATCGACGACCTCAAGGAGACCGGTGACGGGACCGGCACGTTCTACGCCCAGATCACCCTGGAGACCGGGGGCCGGCAAATAGAGATAGACTCCCGGCCCTCCGACGCCATCGCCCTGGCCGTCCGCACCGGCGCCCCCATCTTCGCCCTCGAGAAGGTCCTCACCGCCGCCGCGGTGTCGGCCGACACTGACGAAGGTCCCCAGGTCCATTGAGCGTTGGCTGAGGGCGACGTGGACACCCTAATCGCTTCCCCCGTCATCCTGGGTGGGCTCCGTCTGGCCAACCGGCTCGTCTCGGCCCCCATGGCCGGGGTGAGCGATCGCACTTTCCGCCGCCTGGCGCGCGAGGCCGGGTGCGCCCTGGCTTTCCCGGAGATGGTGAGCGACAAGGCCCTCCTCTTCGGCAACGAGAAGACCACGACCCTGGCGGCGCCCTACCCGGGCGAGAACCCCTTCGTCATCCAACTCCTCGGCCGCGACCCGGGCACGCTTGCCCGGGCCGCCCGTCTGGTCGTGGAGCGGTTCGCCCCCCATCTGGTGGACATCAACATGGGCTGTCCCGTGCCGAAGGTCGTCCGGAACGGCGAGGGCGCCGCCCTCCTCCGCGAGCCGTCGCTCTGCGCGGCCATCATCGAGCGGGTGCGGGCGGCGGTCCCCGCGAACATCCCGGTCAGCTGCAAGATTCGCCTTGGTCTCGACGAGCCGACCGCCCTCGAGGTCGCCCGGGGCGTGGCTTCCGCCGGGGCGGCCTTCATCACCGTCCACGGCCGGCTGCGGACCCAATCCTACTCTTGGCCGGCGGACTGGGCGGCCATCGGCGAGGTCGCTTCCGCCATCTCCGTGCCGGTCGTCGGCAACGGCGACGTGCTCGAGCCGCCTGACGCGGGACGAATGCTTCGGAGCACCGGGTGCCAGGCGGCCATGGTCGGCCGCGGCGCCCTGGGGAATCCCTGGCTCTTTGCGCGCACCCTGCATCTGGCCCGCACCGGCGGCCCCGGGCCGGCCCCCACGCCGCGCGAGCGGGTGACGATGGCCCTACGCCACCTCGAACTAGCCGGCCAAGACAAAGGGGAGCGCCTCGCGGTCCTCGAAATGAGGCACCACGGTTCGTGGTACATCAAGGGTCTTCCCGGCGCCGCTGCCGTTCGCTCCCGATTCATGAGGACCGCGACCGTCGCCGCCCTCGCCCGCGTCCTGGAGGACTACCTCGAGGTCCTAAGCCTGGGGGCCTTCCCGGATACGCCGTGAAAGGACGTGAGCCGACCTGCCCGAGTTCAAGCGGATAGGCGACAAGCTCATCAGCCGCGAGCGCATCCTGAGCGTGATCGACGAAGTCCTAGCCCTCCGCCAGTCCGGCCTTTCGCAGCAGGACGTGGCGGAACGCGTCGGAACCGACCGCACCTTCATTTCGCGCCTGGAGACCCTGGGGGAGATCAGGAAGGGCGGGAGCATCGCCCTGGCCGGCGTCCCGGTGGCCAACAAAGACGAAATCCTGAAGGTGGCCGAGGACGAGGGCGTGGACTTCACCTTTCTTCTGAGCGAGGCTGAGCAATGGTCCTTCCTCCAAGGCAAGAGCGGTTTCGAGCTCTTTGGTGAGGCCGCGGACCTCCTGGAACGGCTCTCGGCCCACGAGATCGTGGTCATCCTGGGCCATAACCGGCCGGCCCAGATTCTGAGCGCCCTGCTCGCCAGGAGGTCGATCGTCCTCCACCTGGCTCAGGTCGAGGGGACAGACGGCCACTTCGACCCCCTCTCCCTGGCCGGAATCCTCGACCGTTTCCGGGCCTAGGTCCGGGAGCGGCCGTCGTCGTCTCGCCGTGAC
>CALMHV010000432.1 GCA_937863905.1 uncultured Bacillota bacterium | reverse complement strand
CCCAGGATACCGAAGGAGGAGCGATAGGAGCATGGCTGGAACGCGGTGGCTAAAGTCTCTGCGCGAAGACCCCGAGGCTGGCGCGGTGACGTGGGGCGAGGGCCTGTCCATCCCGTCGGCCCACAGGTACGCCTTGCCCGCAGCCCTCTTTTTCGTCCTCTGGGGTCTCGGCGCGTTCGCCACATGGTGGTTCATGGGCCCGCTCTGGTTTCCCGGGTACGGGATTTCGCTGGTGGTGGCCCTCTTCTTCGCGTCGGCCCTGAAGGTGGCGGCCGAGTGGGAACGCATGGCGGTGCTGCGGGCAGGCAAGTTCAGCCGGATGGCCGGGCCGGGGATCCTTTGGCTCCTTCCTATCTTCGATACCGTCCCGTACGTCCTAGACCTGCGGATCATCCCCTACGACGTCCCGAAGCAGAAAACCCTGACCGGCGACAACGTCCCGGTCACCGTGGACGCCATCGTCTACTACCGCATCGTCGATCCCAAGGCGGCCATCCTCAACGTCGAGAACTACCGGAAGGCCACCCAGTGGGGCGCCACGACCATCCTCAGGGACATTATCGGCAAGTCCACCCTGGACCAGATCCTGGCCGAGCGGGAACACCTCGGCCGCGAGATACGGGAGCAGCTTGACGGGCTCACGAAGGACTGGGGCATCCAGGTGCCCAACGTCGAGATCCGCGACGTGATCATCTCCGAGCAGCTCGAGGACGCCATCGCCCGCGAGCCCGCCGCCGAACGTGAGAAGCGCGCCCGCGTCAAGCTGGCCGAGGCCGAGAAGCTGACCGCCCAGACCATCTTGGACGCGGCCCGCATCTACGAGCAGGACCCGGTGGCCCTTCAACTCCGCTCGATGAACATGCTCTACGAGATGTGCATGGAGGGCAAGTCCACGGTCATCTTCGTCCCGACCGAGACCAAGACGGGCATGCCCCACCCGGTGGGCGTGTTCGGCTTGCTGGACAAGCTCGAGCAGGGCACGGGCCCGAAGGGCAACCGTAAGCTGCCCGAGGGTCACGGGGAGTAGGGTCCGGGACGGCTGACGGACCGG
>CALMHV010000431.1 GCA_937863905.1 uncultured Bacillota bacterium | reverse complement strand
GACCGGGCGCGAGTCGCCCTCGTGGCCCGCTCGTCCGGCAATCTCAATCTCTGGTCCGGGCTAGTGGGTGCCGGACGACGGCCGCGCTCCAGACCCGGCGTCGGGGCCATCGAGTTCTTCCTGGATTTCACGGCCCAGGCAGGCCTGCCCTACGCCGGCGGAGACGGCCGGCTGGAGCTGTTCTCTCCCTCCGGCCAGCCGGTGCACCCGCTCCTGGCACCGGCCACGATGGCCGGCGGCGATAAGCTCGGTCTTCTGGCCGAGAACCGCAGGCCGCCACGCCGCGGATCCTCGCCCGGCCTTCTGGTGACCGGCTTCACGGAACTGACCGACTACCCTTCCGGGCTCATCGCCGCCACCATCACGCAAGCCGCCGGGCTGGAGACCGAACACCGCTCGCTCAGTCTGGGCCCTCCGGCGGTCTCCGGCCTCGCCACGAGGGTCGCTGGGCTTTTCGACGACCAAACCTGGTTCCGGGACTTCACGGAATCGGCCGCTCGCGTCCTGGGGCCGGAAGCCGCCCGGACCGGGGCCGTCGCCTTCCCGCCCGTCCTCGGCCTCGTCCGGTCTTCCGAGAACGTGGCCGCGCTGGAAAAGGCCTTACGCTGCCGGGTCTTCGAACTCCCGGCCTTGCCGCCTTCCGTGCCGGGACAGCGCTTCGCGCGCTTCTGGCGCCACCGCCTCGAGAGCGCCCACGGCGTGCAGTTCCACGCTGGGCAGGTCGTCGTCGGCGCCCGGCTGGAGGACAATCGATGCCTGTGGGTGGAGGACGGCCGCACCCGCTACGAGGCCCGGGCCTTCGTCCTGGCGACCGGAGGCGTCGCCGGAGGTGGCCTCACCGTGCCGCCCCAAGCCTTCTTCGCCCAGGCCGGAGTCGCGGTAGCGCCCAACCCGCAACGCCCGGCTGACCCCGACACCAGAGTGACCGAACCCATTTTCGGGGCGGAGGTCGCCGGCGAAGGTCTCGATTGGGCCAAGTGGAGCGTCCGGACCGGACGCGACGGTCGCCTGCGGGTCGGTGACCGACCCCTCGCCAACGTCTTCGTCGCCGGCTGGCAGCTTGGCGCCACCGACGCCCTTGGGTCTATCGAGAGCGCCTGGCGGGCCGCCGGAGAGGCGCTCCAGGCCACGGAGAGAGGAGGGGAGAGGCCTTGACCTGCCTCGGCTGCGCTGCCTGCGTCGCCGCCTGCCCTGTGGCCGCGTCCGACGGCCGGTACGCCGGCCCCAAGGTCCTCGGCCCGGCTCTCGAGCGCCACCGGGATGGCGGCTGGCCGGGTGAGCCCGCCCTGACGCCCGCTCAGGTCGACGCCCTGGGTGCCCGGCTGTGCCTGGGCTGCCACCGTTGCGACCTCGCCTGCCCCTCCGGCATCGAGGTCTCAGCGGCCGTGCGCCGAGCCAAGACCCTGGCCGCCTCCCAGCCTACCGGGGCCTGGCAGAGCTTCAGGGAACGGCTCCTCCGCGACCAAGAGCGGCTCGGCCGCCTGGTCGCCCTGGCGGGAGGGACTCGGCGTCTGCTCAGGCGCGTCGGACCGCGCCTTTCCCGCCGCATCGAGGGCCAGGCCGCCGGAACGTTGGGGCTGAGCCCGTACCGCGCCCTGCCCCTGGCCAGCGGCCCGAGCCTGGCCCGCTGGCTCGCCCGGACCAGGGACCCCGTGGCCGAACGGGGCCGCCCGCCCGTCCTCCTCTTCGCCGGGTGCCACGGGCGCTTCCACGACCCGGGTGTCCCCCGGGATGCCGCCCGGGTGCTGCGGGCGGCCGGGTACCGCGTCCTGCTGCCCTCCCAACTCTGCTGCGGGTCGCCGGCCCTGAGCCAGGGCGATGAGGAACTGGCCGCCCGCGCGGCCGAGGCCAACCTGCGCTTCCTCGGCCTGGCCTCGGCCCGATTCGGCGGAGGCGTCCCCGTGGTCAGTCCCTGCCCGAGCTGCACCCTGGCCCTGCGCGACACACTGCCGGCGTTCACCGGCAGCCCGGAGGCCGCTCGCCTGGCGGAGCATGTCTGGGACCTCGGCGAGTTCCTGGCCGGACCGGCGCGCGAAGCTCTGATGGCCGCCCTGGACGGGGTCGGCGCGGAAGCCGCGGCGCGATCAGATGCCCCTCACCTGCCTTGGCTCTACCACACCCCGTGCCATCTCCGCGCCCTGGGCGTGGGACGCCCGTTCCCGGCTTTGCTTTCGGCCTTGGCGCCATCGACGGTCGGAGACGCGGGTCCCGCCTCAGACGGATGCTGCGGCATGGGCGGGCTGAACGGCTTGACGCGGGACGGCCACGCCGCTTCGCTGGCGGCCGGCGCCCCCGTCCTGGAAGCTTACCGGACCCTGGCCCGGGAGAATCCGACCGTCTTGAGTGATTGCCCGGTCTGCCGCTGGCAGATCGCCGACGCCACCGGGCTGCCGACCGCCCATCCGGTCCAACGACTCGCCGCACTGCTGGGCGACTGAGAGGATGCTCTTCATGACCGTTGAGCTCCGACCGATAACCGAGAACAACTGGCACGACTGCTGCAAGCTCAAAGTGGCGGACGATCAGAAGAGGTTCGTGGCCACCAACAGCATCTCGTTGGTTCAGGCCGCCTACGAGAAGGATCTCCTCCCCTTGGCCGTCTACGATGGTGAGGCCATGGTGGGCTTCGTGATGTTCTCCAAAGAGCGCCACCCCCAGTGGGGCTACTGGATCATCCGGCTCATGGTCGACGAGGCCCACCAGCGCAAGGGTTACGGCCGGGCCACCATCAAGGAGGTCCTGAGGCGCCTGGGCGAGTGGCCGGACTGCGCCGAGGTCTTCATCAGCGAGGTCCCGGACAACGTCATCGCCGCGCGACTCTACGAGAGCCTTGGCTTCGTCAAGACCGGCGAACTCATGGGCGACGAAGTCGTGATGAAGTACACCTTCTCGGCCCGCGACGGGCAAGGGGACCGCTGAGGCGGACCCGCGCCACGCATCCCGCCTGGCCCTCCGGCAAAGACTCGCCGGGGCGGCGCTGCCAACGCGCCGCCCGGGAAGGGATTCCCCGTACCAGCCCGAATAGGCCAACTCTTAGGACCAGGTCCGCATCGCTGAGCCTGACCGGACTGTCCTGGGAACACGAGAGCGAGCGGAGGGGCGACACCATGGGCTTTCTGGTCGCCATCCTGGCCTACCTCGGGGGCTCCATCCCCGTCGGGCTCCTGGTGAGCCGGTTGGTCAAGGGGATAGACATTCGCAAACACGGCAGCGGCAACATCGGCGCGGCGAACGTCCTGCGGACCATCGGTCCGGCCGGGGCGGTCGTCGTCTTCATCCTCGACGCCACCAAGGGCTACGTCCCGATCCTTCTGGGGCGAAATCTGGGCCTTGACCCGCTCACCCTGGCCGGCATCGGGCTGGCCGCCGTGCTCGGACACAATTTCTCAGTCTTTTTGAAGTTCCATGGAGGCAAGGGGGTGGCGACGAGTTTCGGCATCGCGCTGGCCCTCGCCCCCCTGGCCGCCGTCGTCGCCCTGGCCGTGTGGATCCTGGCCGTCCTAGTCACGGGGTACGCCTCGGTCGGGTCCATGCTGGCTCTGGCGGCCATCGGTCCGGCGGCCTACGCCTTGGGGGCGGGACCCGCCACCGTCGGACTCGGCGCCGTCCTCTTCGCCCTGACCGTCTACCAGCACCGCGGCAACGTCAAGCGCCTCGCGCAGGGAAAGGAACTCCGCCTCCTCCGCAAGACGACCCCGCCCGGTAGCCGCGGGTGACTTCTCCGCCCATCCTCTGCCTCGGCGCTGGAGCCATCGGCAGCCTCGTCGGCGCCAAGCTGACGCAGGCGGGCGTGTCCGCGGGCCTCGTCGGCCGCGGGGCTCACGTCGAGGCCGTGCGGCGCTCGGGCCTGGTCCTGGAGGAGGCCGGGCGGAGCGTACGCCTGGCCGTCCTGGCCTACGGCAGTCTGGAGGAGGCCTTCGCCGCTCAAGGCGTTCCGACCGCCCTGGTGTTGGCGGTCAAGAACTTCGACGCCGGCGACGCCGCCGCCGAACTGGCCGGGGCCCTGGAGAAGTGGCCGGGCCGGTCTCTCGCCGGCCGACGCGGTGCGCCGCCGGCGACACCGACGGTCCTATGCCTTCAAAACGGTCTCGGCGCCGAGGAAGCCGTGGCCCGCCACCTGGGACCCCGGAGCGTCCTGGCCGGGGCCATCACGCTGAGCGTGGAGCGGCCAGAACCCGGTCGGCTGAAGCTCCTCACGACGCACGGGGGCATCACGGTCGCCCCCGGGGACCTCGCCGGACCCGGGGCGGCCGGTCTTGTGGGCAACCTGCGGGCCGCCGGCTTCCGCCTTCGCCTCTACCGTCGTCCCGAGTCGGTCAAGTGGTCGAAGGTCCTCCTGAACCTCTGGGCCAACGCCTCCTCCGCCGTCTTCGACAAGACCCCCGCCCAGATCGTGGCTGACGACGGTCTCTTCCACCTGGACTGGGCCTGCTTCCGAGAGGCCTTGCGGGTCATGACGGCCGCGGGCATCCCCGCGGTGGACCTACCCGGTTATCCGGTCCGGCTGCTGGCCCTGGCCGGGCGCGTGCTTCCCGAAGGGACGTTCCGACGGCTGCTCGGCCGGCGCGTGGTCGGCGGGCGAGGCGGGAAGATGCCATCGCTCTGGCTCGACCTCCACGCCGGGCGGCGCCGCCTCGAGGTCGGCGCTCTGAACGGCGCGGTGGCCGCCGCCGGTCGGAACCTTGGCCTGCCGACTCCGGCCAACGAAAGCTTGGCGCGGGCGCTCGAAAACCT
>CALMHV010000430.1 GCA_937863905.1 uncultured Bacillota bacterium | reverse complement strand
AACGGAAGTACATGTACCTGCTGAAGCGCGCCAAGAACGAAGGCCTGGACAGCCCTACGTTCTGACTATGCCGTTCGGCCGTGTTCTAGTGCCCACGGACCAGGAATAAGCCCCCTAGAGAGGCTGAGCTTTCTCCCTATTCTGTTCTTGGGGGTGCCGGGCGTGACCATCCAGACCCTGCTGGCCTACTTCTTCGTCCTCATCCTCGTGTACGTCCTGTTCCGGCTCCTCTACGGCCCGCTGCGGCTGGTGGCGAGAGTCGCCTACCGCACGCTCCTGGGAGCGGGTCTCCTGTGGGTCCTCAATCTCATCGGCAACCTCGCCGGATACCATCTTCCGCTCAATCTGCTGACGGCCATGACCGCCGGGCTTCTCGGTCTTCCCGGCCTCGTCGTGATTTTCGTCCTCCAGAGGCTCACCGCCTGACGTCTCCCCGCCGCCGCGCCAGGACCCCGTCCCTTTGTTCCATCTTGTTTGAGCGAATTCGGCGCATTGCGGCTGAAAGAAACGGCATGTTATAATGTGTTTCGCGCTTCGGGCGTTCGCTTCATTTGGCTCGCGAGCGGCGTTGCGGACAGCCTGATGGACATCGGATTTGACAATCAAATAGCCACTAGCTTCGCACGCGCTGGGGGATAGTGTAGCGGTAACACAGGTGACTCTGGATCATCTATCGGAGGTTCGAGCCCTCCTCCCCCAGCCAGTTCTCTTCCTTAATATGCGACAGCGTGGATGGCGGCAAACGGCCCGATGGTCTAGAGGCCCAGGACGCAGCCCTCTCAAGGCTGAAACACGGGTTCGAATCCCGTTCGGGCCGCCAAGCTCTCAGCCCGGCTCCGGTTAGTCTCCGGGGCCGGTTTCGTCGTCTGTGCGGGTACCTCCGGCGCCCGGCCGGAGACCGTGGGCCTTGCGGCTCCGACGGGCCGCCAGACCGGCGGCCAGGTCGCCGGTGTTGCCGAGGACGACGAAGAGGGTGACCATGAGGGCCAGGGCGCTTATGGCGTCCCGCTCTCTCAGCGCCGAGCCTCCGTGACCGACGAGGCGTTCGTACTCGGCCAGGGCCAGGCGGCCGTATATGGCCGACCAGGCGGGGTCAAAGTCGACCGTCCCTGGCACGACGGCCACGTTGTCGCAGGCCGTGACGATGGGAATGCCGGTCGGCTCCGCCACGCCGCGCCGCCATTCATAGGCCCCCGGGATACCGATGTCGACGCTTATGATCGCGTCCACGTAGTCCCTGGTGAGCCGCGGAACGCGCGCGGCCAGCTCGAACTGCGTCAGGGACCGGCCGTCACGATCCGTTCCCCCGCAGGCCCCGGCGAAATCCCCGGCGGCCGCCCGCAGCCAGGCCTCGCCGCCCGGCCGCGAGCCCCACTCCAGGTAGTCCCGGCCGTAGACGTAGCCGTACTGCGTGAGCACCCTGGTGACGACCGGATGCACGACCTCCGGGCCGTCTGTCCAGTCGGTGCTTCCGATGAGGAGTCTGTAGCCTCGCTCCGCGCAGTGAACGAGGAGCGCGGTGAAGAAGGGTGTCATACTCCCATCCCCGGCTTCGTTGTACATGGGGGACAGGACGACAACCGAGCCGTCCGGCAGGTTCTCGACCGTATTGAAGGCGTGCTGGACCAGGGGAGAGATTGAGACCGGCAATCCAAGCGGAACGAAGCGCGTGAGGAGCACGAGCGCGGCGGCGACGAGGTAGAGGACGCGGCGGTCAATCGCCTTCAGCCTCACCATCGCGGACACCTCCGGTCGGAGGGTTCGGCAGTTCCAGGGTTGTCCCTTCGGGTCCAGCCGCGGCGGGCGAAGCGCCCTTGAACCGGGCGCGGTCAGGGTGTATGATTTCGCTTCGCG
>CALMHV010000429.1 GCA_937863905.1 uncultured Bacillota bacterium | reverse complement strand
GCCTGTCCAGGCCCATGGCTCGGGCGACGTCGGTCACATCGGCCCCGGTCTTCTCAGCCAGGGCGGCCATCTCGTTGATGAAGCTTATCTTCGTGGCCAGGAAGGCGTTGGCCGCATACTTGCTCAGTTCGGCCGAGGCCCAGCTGATGGCGAGAAGGGGCACGCTCTTGAGGCCGGCCGGGCGAGGCAGGAAGGCCGGCGGCTCAAAGGTCTGCTCGAGGATGGGCCGGTAGAGGTCCTTCACGGTCTCCAGTCCCCGCTCGTCCTCCGTCCCGACGACGATCCGGTCGGGGTAGAGGGAGTCGGAGATGGCTGACCCCTCTCGCAGGAATTCAGGACAGAAGACCACCGAGGGCCCCCCACCCCCGTGGAGCGCGACCTCACGGGTGGCGCCGATGGGAACCGTCGACTTGACGACGATGGCCCGAGCCTCCGGCCCGAGGTGTTGGCGCACGGCTCCGACGGCCCCGCGGAACTGCCTGAGGTCCGCGGCGCCGCCGGGCAGCGCCGGCGTGCCGACAGCGATGACGATGACCTCGGCCTCCGGGATAGCCTCGCGGTAGTCCGAGACGAACCTCAGCCGGTGTCCGACCAAAGTCAGGAATTCGGCGAGGCCGGGCTCATACAGGGGAAGGCGCCCACCTTTGAAGCCGGCCACCTTGACCTCGTCCGTATCGAGACAGGTCACGGAGTGGCCCAGGTAGGCCAGGGTCGTCCCGGTCGAGAGGCCGACATACCCACAGCCAACAACGGCAACGCGCACGACAGGCCCTCCCAGTTACGTCCAAATCGAGACTCATCCACCGCAAGGCTTAGCCTGCGCCGGCCACTCACCTGCCACGCGCCGGTGATACCCGGGCAGGTCTTTCCCGGGCCCGGAAGGGTGATCTGGTCCGAGAGGAAAGCCGACGTCCCTCGCGTATTGCTGTGGGCATGACATCCCAGATGCCGCTCGACCTTTCCCTCGACCACGCGGACATGCTCGGCTGGCTGACCGACTATCCAAACCAGTTGCGACGCCTCTATCCGGAGGGCTTCCGGGCGGGCCAGGCTGCCGTCGCCCGAGCCGCACCTACCCGGTCGCCCCGAGAGACTGGCCCGAGCCA
>CALMHV010000428.1 GCA_937863905.1 uncultured Bacillota bacterium | reverse complement strand
AGTTGACCCATCAACCCACCAAGGCTTATCATGGAGGAGGTAGAGCACCGGGAGAGGAGCCTGGCCTCAGGTGGTGAACGCGCTTCCGCTCAGCGACTACCGGCCGAGGACCAAGCTCGAGGTTCGCCGCACCCAAGTCGAGCGGCCGCGTTTCCCGGTCGTCGACGCCCACAACCATGTCTACTTCAACGGGCAGTGGTCCTCCCCCGAGCCCGACGCCCTGCTCAGGGTCATGGACGAGGCCGGCGTGCGCGTCCTCGCCTGCGTGGACGCCGCCGGGCCGGACGACCCTCTCTCCGTGGTCCGGGACACCGTCCGCCGGTTCAAGGGCCCCCACCCGGATAGGTTCATCGTCTTGGCCCGACCCGACTGGCGACTCCTTAGCGGGTCTTCCGCCTCCCTGGCCCGCCGCTTCGCCGACTGCGTCGCCGAAGGCGCCCAGGGCCTGAAGCTCTGGAAAGACCTCGGCCTCACCCTGCGCGACGGTACCGGCAACCTCGTCCGGGTGAACGACCCGCGCCTCGACCCCCTCATGTCGAAGGCCGGCGAACTCGGCCTCCCGGTCATGGTTCACGCGGCCGACCCCGTGGCCTTCTTCGACCCCCTCGACGCGACCAACGAGCGCTACGAGGAGCTCCTGGCCCACCCCGACTGGCATTTCCACGGCTCGCAGTTTCCGCCGTTCCGCCGGATCATCGAGGACCTCCGCGACCTGGTCCGCCGTCATCCCAAGACCATCTTCATCGGCGCCCACGTGGGCGGCTACGCCGAGAAACTGGACTACGTCGGCGGGATGTTGCGCGAGTGCCCGAACTACTATGTCGACATGAGTGGCCGCGTGGCCGAGCTCGGCCGGCAACCCTACACGGCGCGGCGGTTCTTCCTGGAGTTCGCCGACCGTATCCTCTTCGGTCTGGACTCCTTCCCGCCCACGGCCGATGCCTATCGCGTGGTCTACCGGTTCCTGGAGACCGAAGACGAGTACTTCGACTACACCCCGGATGGCCTGGAGCCCCAGGGCCGCTGGAAGGTTTACGGCCTCGACCTGCCCGACGAGGTCCTGGCCAAGGTTTACTATGAGAACGCGGGCCGGGTGTTCCCCGGCGCGAACGTGGCAGGGTGAACGCGCCGAAGTAGTGCACACTGGCGCGCCACGCCGCTGAGGCCGGCCGGGCCCCGCGGGCGCGCCCGAATGGAGGTGTCGCGATGGCCAAGGTAGCCATGATCGGCGCCGGCAGCGTGGAGTTCACCCGGCAGCTGACCATCGACATTCTCAGCTACCCAGAACTCGGCGGCACGCACTTCGCCCTGGTCGACATCGACCCCGAGCGACTCAAGACCGCCCAGACTCTGGTCGGCCGGCTGATCGGTCAGATGCGGGCCGCTGGTCTCGCCGCCCAGGCCACCGTCAGCGCGCACCTCGACCGGCGCGAGGCCCTCAGCGGGGCCGACTACGTCATCTGCATGATCCAGGTGGGCGGCCTGGAAGCCACGCTCATCGACTTCAGGATCCCCGCCAGGTACGGCCTCCGCCAGACCATCGCCGACACCCTCGGCGTGGGCGGCGTCTTCCGGGCCCTCCGGACCATCCCGTCCGTCGTGGCCATCGCCCGGGATATGGAGGACCTCTGCCCGGAGGCGCCCCTTCTCAACTACGCCAACCCCATGGCCATGGTCGTCTTGGCCGTGAGCCGGGCCAGCTCCATCAAGGCCGTCGGCCTGTGCCACAGCGTCCAGGGCACTTCGCGCCGCCTGGCCCGTTTTGCCGGGGCGCCCTTCGAGGAAGTGGAGTTTGCCGGCGCGGGCATCAACCACCAGAACTGGATCCTGAGTCTCACCCACAGGGGCCGGGACCTCTACCCCGCCCTGTGGGAGGCGATGAAGGACCCGGCCGTGTACGCCCAGGACAAGGTCCGCTGGGAGATCATGCGCCGCGTCGGCTACTTCCCCACCGAGTCCAGCGAGCACTCGGCCGAGTACGTGCCCTGGTTCATGAAGAGCGAGGCCGAGATCGCCCGCCTGGACATCCCGGTCGACGAGTACATCCGCCGGAGCGAGGCCAACCTCGGCGAATACGACGAGATGAAGGCCGCCCTGGCGCGCGGCGAGCGCCTCGACCTCGAGCGGAGCCACGAATACGCCGCCGACATCATCCGCTGCCTGGAGGGCGGAACCGACGGGTCGTTCTACGGCAACGTCCCGAACACGGGGCTCATCACCAACCTGCCGGCCGATGCCTGCGTCGAGGTTCCGTGCCTCATTGACCGGGCGGGCCTTCGCCCCTGCCCTGTGGGGGATCTACCGCCCCAGTGTGCGGCCATCAACCGGACCAACATCAGCGTTCAACAGCTGGCCGTTGAGGCCGCCCTTACCGGTGACCGCGACCGCGTCTACCAGGCGGTCATGGTCGACCCCAACGCCTCGGCCACGCTCACCCTCGACCAGACCTGGTCCATGGTCGACGAGATGATCGAAGCCCACCGCGGGCGCATTCCGGAGCTGAAGAGCCACCGGCTGAGGTCCTAGGAGGTCACTCGATGCCCACGTCACGACCAGCGCCCAAAGCGACGGAGAGCCAGACCCTGCGCGAGATCCTCGGCCAGCCGGAAGCCTGGGCCGGAGCGGTAAAGGCCGTGGAGGAGAGGGGCGATGCCCTGCGCCGCCTCCTGGCCGGGGCGCCGGCCGTCTTTTGCGGCTGCGGCACCTCGCGCTACCTGGCCATCAGCGCGGCCCGCGTCCACCAGGAGGTCACCGGGATGGCCGCGCTGCCCTTGGCGGCGTCGGAGCTCTTCCTCGCCCCCGAAGGGGTGCTCCTGCCGGGTCACCGGGGTCCGCTCGTGGCCTTTTCCCGCTCGGGCGAAACCACCGAGACCATCCTGGCCGCCCGTTTCTACCGTGAACGCGGGTGGGGCCCCGTCATCGGCGTCACGACCCAGGCCGACTCCTCCCTGGGCGCGGCCAGCGACTTGGCCCTCGTCCTACCCTGGGCCAATGACCAGAGCGTGGTCATGACGCGGTCCTTCACGACCATGCTCCTAGCATCGTGGATGGGCACCGGGCTGGCGGCCGGCGACGAGACCTTCTTGGGCGAGTTGCGCCGTCTTCCGGCGCTCGGCGCGCGGGCCGTCGGGGCCTCCCGGCCGCTCGCGGCTGAACTCGGCCGCGACACCCGCCTCCGCCAGTTCGTGTTCCTGGGGCTGGGTGGCTACCTCGGTCTCGCGTGCGAGGGTATGCTCAAGCTCAAAGAGATGACCCGAGTCGTCGCCGAGGCTTATGCCCCGATGGAGTTCAGGCACGGCCCCGTCTCCATCGTCGACGAGGCCACCGCTGTGGTCTTGCTCGCCACTTCGCGGGGGGCCGGCTACCACGGGGACCTTCTGGCCGACGTGAAGCGCTTCGGCGCGCGCACGGTGGCCGTCGGCCACCCGCTGGACGGGCTCGGCGCCGACCAAACGCTCCCGCTGGGGGCCGATTTTCCCGACCGCAGCCGAGGCCTGCTCTACATGCCCTTTCTTCAGCTTCTGGCCCTTGAAAGAGCCCTGGTCTTGGGGCGGGATCCCGATCGGCCCCAGAACCTCACCCGGGTGGTGCGCCTAGGTGGGTAGGCCGGCGCCCGACCCGCCGTCCGGAGACCGGCCGGACCCCCTGGGCATCGTCGGCAACTTCAATGCCGACATCGTCCTCGGCCCGTTTGACCGGATGCCGGAGTGGGACGAGGAACTGACCGCCCTGAGCGGGGGGCTCTGGACGGCCGGCGCCGCCGGCTACCTTGCCTTGGCGGCGCAGGCCTTGGGAGTGGAGCCCCGCATCGTCTCAACCCTCGGCGGCGACGCGATGGGCCGCCTCCTTCTGGCCGATCTCGAGGCCAGGGGCATCCCCACCGGCGGGATCAGCGTCCTGGACGGTGAGGCTTCCCCGCTGAGCGTGGTGGTCGTCGGCCCGGGCGGTCGCCGCGGGATCCTCTCGGTCGCCGGCGCCCACGCGCGGATGGACCTTTCGGTCTACCGCGCCCGCCGCGACTTCCTGGCCGCGTGCGCCGAGGTTGTCATCTGCGGGAGCTACCTTCTGCCCTCGCTGGGCCCGGCCCAGGCCATCGAGGTGGCCCGCGACGCCCGAGTCCGGGGGCAGGTCGTGGCTTTCGACCCGAGTTGGGACCCGGCCGGCTGGCCCGAAGCCACCCGCCAGGCGACCCTAGCCCTCCTGGCCGAGGTGGACGTCTTCCTCCCCAATGAGGCCGAGCTTTGTCGCCTGACCGGGACCCCTACCTGGGAGGAAGGCCTCCGGCAGGTGGCCCGCCTCTGCCCCGAGACAGTGGTCAAGCTGGGCTCCGAGGGCTCGGCGGCGCCGGCGGCGGCCGACGCCGCGCCACGCCCTCGCGAGGGGAAAGGGGCCGGGGGTGGGGGAGACATCGTCCGGGTTCCCGCCCTGAAGGTCCGGGCCGTCAACTCCATCGGGGCCGGCGACTGCTTCGACGCGGCCTACCTCTGGGCGCGTCGGCAAGGCTGGCCGATGTCCCGCCGCCTGGCGTTCGCCAACGCCTACGCCGGGTTGGTGGTGGCCCGGACCCGCCGGGAAGGCGAGGCGCCCGGAAGCGGCTACCCCACGGCGGCGGAGGCCTTGGCCGCGGGCGACCGGTGACCGGTCGCACCCCTACAGCAATTCGGTGTAGAACCGGCACCTGTCCCCGCGAACGATGCTCCGGCAGAACTCCACCGGCTTGCCCGCCGCGGTGTAGGCGATGCGGTCGAGGAGGAGGGCCGGGTAGCCGGCCTCCACGCCCAGCCACTGGCTCTCGTAGTCCCGAATGAGGACGGGCTCGAAGATTTCCTTGGCCCTGGATACCAGGAGCCCGTAGTCGCTCGACAGCACGGAGTAGAGGGCCGACTCCTCGAAGTCCTTGGCCGCCAGACCCGGCGCTAGGGCCGTCGGGACGTAAGACGTCTCCAGCATGATCGGCTCCTGGTCGGCATAGCGCACCCGCATGAGCTCCGTCACTGGGTCACCGGGCTGGATGTCCAGGGCCCGCGCCACCGTGGTCTTGGCCGCCGACTCCTTGAGGGAGATGACCTTGACCCGAGGGGTTATCCCGCGCGAGAGCATGGCGTTGGAGAAGCTGTAGAACCCGGTCAGGGCCTGCTCGAGCTTGGGGGCGGCCACGAAGGTCCCCTTGCCCTGGGTCCGGGTGAGGATGCCCTCCTGAACCAGTTCCTCGATGGCCTTCTTGGCCGTGTTGCGGCTGACGGCGTAGTCCGCCTGGAGCTGGTGCTCCGACGGGACGAGGTCTCCGGGCTTCCAAACCCCCGAGACGATGGCGTCGCGGAGGATCTCCTTGAGTTGGTAGTAGAGGGGAAGCGGGCTCTTGGGATCAAGGCGGGCATTGAGGCTCATCGACATCTCCCCAGGGGTCGTCTAGGCGCTCTCGCTCTGGGAGGGATTATACCTTTGTTGGGTTGACGGGTCAAGTTCCCCTCTGCTATGATGGGGGCGCTGCAAAGACTCGGTATTGCGGAGGAGGTCTTAGGCATGAGGGTCAAGTGGATTGCCGTCCTCACACTCCTAATCGTCCTCGCCTCCCTGACGGCTGGCGGCTGCAAGAAGGAAGCGGCGGGACTCGAAACCGTGATCATGTGGACGCACGGGGCCGAGAACCCCGACTTCCTTGCCGCCACCGAGGCGGCCATCGCCGACTTCCAGGAGGCCAACCCCAACATCACCGTACAACTGGAGAACTTCACCTACGACGTCTTCATCCAAAAGCTCAGGGCCTCGTTCGCGGCCGGCGACGAGGCCGACGTCCTGCAGATCTTCGGCACCTGGGCGACCGACTACGCCCGTAAGGGATACCTCGATCCCGTTCCCGATACCATCGACACGAGCGGGTTCTTCCCGGCCTCGCTCGGGGGCTACACCTGGGAGGGCAAGCTCTACGGCCTGCCCCACGAGTACAACCTCGAGTGCGGCGGCATGCTCGTCCATCCGGCCATGTTCCAGGAGGCCGACCTGGAGTACCCCCAGACCTGGGCCGACCTGGTTGCGGCGGCCAAGGTCCTGACCAAGCGGGACACCCAGGGCCTCACCCGGGCGGGGTTCATCTTCACGTCCCTGGACAACATCGTCTACTCTTTCCTGTCCTTCATCTTGCAGCAGGGCGCGGACTACTGGAACGGCGACCAGACCGCGGTCAACTTCAGCACGCCGGAGGCCCAGACGGCCTGGAAGGCGCTCTTGGACCTCATCGTGGTCGCCAAGGTCGAGGATCCCAGCCTCGTGAGCGGTGAAGAAGACACCTCCGACTACTTCTACAAAGGTCAGGCGGCCATGTGCTACCGCGGTCCCTGGACCATCGCCGCCGGGCTGAACAGCTACAACCTCAGCGACTTCGACTACGTTCCGGTGCCGCCGTTCGCCGGCGACAGCATGGTCTTCGCGGCCGAGTCGGGTTGGGGAGAGATTGTCTCCGCCCGCAGCCAGCACAAGGCAGCGGCCTGGAAGCTCGTGGAGTTCCTGACCACCGATTCGGCCTTGGCCTGGAACCTCAGGTCCTTCACTCTCCCGGCCCGCCAGGACGTCGCGGCCGATCCGGCCTACATCGAGCAGGCCGGGCCCTTGATGGCGACCCCGCTCACGGTCCTCGAAGGCGGGCGCTGGATCGGGCCCCTCTGGGACCGCGACCGGTTCTTCGACATTCTCAACCGTCACTTCCTGGCCGCGGCGGCTGGGCTTGAGACCTACGAGGCCTCATTGAAGGCTGTCGAGACAGAGCTCAACGCGATGCTGGCGGAGAACCAGTAGACACACCGTCCGGCGGCCGGCGATAGGACCGCCGCCGCCGCTCTAGAAGGACCGGCGGGGGTCGGGCCCGCGGGCGAAGGCCCGGCCCCGACCCCCGGGACGGAAGGCGTCACCAAGGGAGTGGTCCCGTGGCCTCCACGAGACTCCCGGCCAAACGGGTCGGCCCGAGCGTTGCGGCCCCGCGCCTGGCCAGACCCAAGTCCTTGTTCAGACCCACGTCCTTGTTCGTGGCGGGGTCGCTTACCCCGATAGTCGGGCTGTTCTTCCTGTTCTCGATCCTGCCTATCCTTGCTTCTATCGTCCTGGCTCTCTTTCGCTACAGCGCGATCGACCCCAGCCCGCCGTTCATCGGGCTCGCCAACTTCG
>CALMHV010000427.1 GCA_937863905.1 uncultured Bacillota bacterium | reverse complement strand
CATCGTCCTCGGCACCGGCCTGGTCTTCGTCTATCTGGTCCGGAATCTCTTCAGGTCAGAGGCGAAGGCGAAGTGACCCCGACCGATGCTCCTGACGCGACGGGCCCAGGCGAGGCCTCAGACTGGCAGACCGAGGTGGAGTTCGAGATAGAGTCAGTGCACGCCGGGCAGCGCCTGGACGTTTTCCTGGCCTCCCGGCGCGACCTCGGGCTCTCGCGTTCCCACGTCCAGAAGCTCATCAGCCAGGGCCTGGTCACGGTCGACGGCGAGGCGAGCAAGGCGAGCCACCGCGTAGAACCCGGCGAGGCGGTCAGAGTGCAGGTCCCGTTTCCCGAGCCCCTCGCGGCCGAGCCGGAAGACATCCCCATCGACGTCGTCTACGAGGACGAGCACCTCATTGTCCTCAACAAGCCGCGGGGAATGGTGGTCCACCCCGCCGCCGGGCATCCGCGAGGTACGCTGGTCAACGCCCTTCTGGCCCACTGCGACCATCTGTCCGGCATAGGCGGGGTCTGCCGCCCGGGCATCGTCCACCGCCTGGACCGCGACACGAGCGGCGTCATGGTCGTGGCCAAGAGCGACCGGGCTCACCAGTCCCTCTCCGAGCAGATCAAGGCCCGCACCGCCCAGCGGCGCTATCTGTGTCTGGTCCACGGGGACGTGGCGGCGGAGGAGGGCACGGTCGAGACGCAGATAGGGCGCGACCCGGAGAACCGCAAGAAGATGGCCGTGTTGTCCGAGGGTGGCCGGGACGCCGTGACCCACTACCGCGTCCTGGAGCGGTTCGGCGACTTCACCCTCGTGGAATGCGCTCTCCGCACCGGCCGGACCCACCAGATCCGCGTCCACATGGTCCACATCGGGCATCCGGTGGCCGGTGATCCCGTCTACGGGCCTCGCCGGCCTCGCCGCTTCCGGCGCGAGATGGCCAAGGTCATGGCCGTGGAGAGGGAGGAGCCCTACCCGGAAGATGTCGCGGCCCTTGAGGGACAGGCCCTTCACGCCTACCGTCTGGCCTTCCGCCACCCGGTGACCGGGGAGGCCATGGAGTTCTACGCTCCGCTCCCGCCGGACATGGAACGGGCCATCGGCGAGCTGCGCACGAGGGGTCCCCTCGGGCCTACCGGGGCGGCTCGACCTCGCACCGCCACGTCTTTGCCGCCTTGAGCGACAGGCTCACACTGCAGTATTTGTCCATGGACAGCGCCGCCGCCCGCTCCAGGTGGGGGAGGGCGTCCGGCGCGGCCTTGAGGCGGTAGAGGACCTTGAGGTCGGTGAAGATCCTCGGGTGGTCCTCGGCCCGCTCGCCGCTGACGTCGATCTCCAGGCCCGTGAAGGTCACCCGCTGCTTTCCGAGCAGGCTGACAATGTCCAGGCCGGTGCAGGCGGCGGCAGCGATGAGCAGGAGTTCGGTCGGCTTCGGGCCGGCGGGGGTCGTTCCGCCGGGCTCCCGCGCGTCCGCGTCCGACACGCCCGCCCCGGACGTAAAGTTGATGAGGACCGGCGGTCCCCCTGAGCCGCCTACCCCCACGAATCGGTTCTCGCCGTGCCAGGACACCGTGACCCTAGTCGTCAAGATCGTCGCCTCGCTTCCCTGGTTCCCTTGCCTCCGGTGCCTCAGGTCCTCGCCCCGGAAGCTCTATTCCCCAGCCTCGGATTCTTCCCTGGGGCGGCGCCGAGCCGTTCCCGGGAGAACTCCGCTGGTGACCAATCGCCGGAACTGCTCCTAGGACCGCCGGGCTCGCCTCGCCGCCGCAGGAATTGTCGTCGCCGCGGGTAAGTTTCGACAGCTTCCATTTCGTCGCGGGCAAGCTCATTTCGCTTTTCGAGGGGTGATGTGTCCTGTCCAGAGTGCGCTTTATCGTCAACCCTATCGCCGGGCACGGCCGGGCGAAGAAGAACTGGGAGAAGGCGGAGCCCTTCGTGGCCGGGCTCGGGGAGTACTCGGTCCGGTTCACGGAGCGGCCCCTGCATGGCGAGGAACTGGCCAGGCAAGCCGTTGCCGACGGATGTGACCGCGTGGTGGTCTTCGGGGGCGACGGGACGATCAACGAAGTGGGCAACGGTCTGGTCGGGACCAAGACGGCCATGGCCATCATTCCCACCGGCTCGGCGAACGACTTCGTCCGGACCTTCCCCATCCCGCTGGACATCGAGAAGGCCATCCTCCTGGCCTACGAAGGCCGTCGCGTCCGCATCGACGCCGGCCTGGCCGAGGGGGGAGGGGTGCGCCGGCACTTCTTCAACATGGTGGGCGCGGGCTTCGACGCCGAGATAGCCGGCCGTGTGAACGACCTCGGACCGCTGCTGAAGGTCGTCGGGGGCACGCTCCCGACCATCATTTGCCTCATCATGACTCTCTTCACCTACCGGTACCCCACGGTCACCCTGAAGATTGACGGCGAGTCGCAGGTCGTACCGAACCTCGTCCTCTCCGGTGTCGGCATCTGCCGGTTCCTGGGGGGCGGCATGATGCTCCTGCCGGAGGCCATCCCGGACGACGGTCTGTTTGACATCATGTGGGCCCACGACATCTCCCGCCTGGGTATCCTGGGCATCGTCGGGAAGACCTACAAGGGCGCGCACGTGGGCCATCCGAGAATCCATTTCACGCGGGGGAAGAAGGTCGAGGTCTCGTCCTCGCTGCCGTTGCTGTGGCACATGGACGGTGAGGTCGGCGGGCGCCTGCCGATGTCGTTCACCCTGATCCCGAAGGCGCTCGACCTGATGCTGCCCTAGGC
>CALMHV010000426.1 GCA_937863905.1 uncultured Bacillota bacterium | reverse complement strand
ACGGTAGATGGATGGCCTGCCCCGGACACTCGCCGGCGCAGGTCCCGCAACCGCGGCACTGGACCGGGTTGATCTCGGCCACGGCCCTCTCGTTGATGAACGGGACCTTGAACGGACAGACCCGCACGCAGGTCAGGCAGGCCGCGCACTTCTCGGCGTCCACCGTGGCCACGATGCCTCCGGCCATGATGAATTCCTTGGCCAGGATGGTCCCCGCCCGGGCCGCCGCTCCCTCCGCCTGGAGGAGACTCTCGGAGATGGTCTTCGGGGCGTGGGCCCCGCCACAGAGGAAGATACCCTGCGAGGTAAGGTCCATCGGGGCCAGCTTGGCGTGGGTCTCCATGAAGAAACCGTCCTCGTTCAGGGTCACCTTGAGCCGGTTGGCGAGGGTCGCCGCCCCGGCCGACGGCACGGCCCCCGTCGAGAGGACAACCAGGTCCACCGGCAGGAGTAGGTTCGCCGTGAGGTCGCTGTCGGCCACGGCCACCAGCGGCCGTCCGTCAGCCGCCTCGGTGAGCTTCGGGGCCTTCCCGTCCTCGCGCCGCACAAAGACGACACCCTTCTCCCTGGCCTCGCGGTAGCCGTCCTCGCGGAAGCCGTAGGTGCGGACATCCCGGTGCAGCACGTAGACCTCGGTCGCCGGGCTTACGCCCTTGATGAGGAGGGCGTTCTTGACCGCCTGTGAGCAGCAGGTGCGGGAGCAGTAGTTCTCCGGCCGGTCCTCGCCCCGCGAGCCCGCGCACTGCACGAAGGCCACGCGCCCGAGGCCGGCCAGCCAGTCGGTCCCTTCCTCGACCAAGCGCCGTTCGAAGTCGAGCCTGGAGAGGACGGCCGGGTTCTTGCCGTAGAGAGGATAAGGGTCAGGGTCGGGGTGGTACTCCTGGTGCCCGGTGGCCACGACGACGGCTCCATGCTCGACGGTCTCCGGGGCCGCGTCGCTCGCCCCAGCCGAGCCCGCCCCGGCCCCGCCGCCCTCCACCGGCGCCACCACTGACGTGAAGTGCCCGGCGTGGCCGCTGAAGTCCGTGAGTTCGCGTTTGGTGAGCACGGTGATGAGCGGGTTTGACTCGACCCGCCGCACAAGTCTCTCAAGCAGAGCCTGGACGTCACTCACCTCGAGCGTCGAGTGCAGGCGCCTCAGGTTGCCGCCCAGTTCCGCCTCGCGCTCCACGATGGTCACCGGGAACCCGGCTCCGGCCAGGGAGACGGCCGCGGCCATGCCGGCCACTCCGCCTCCGACGACCAGGGCCCGGTTGACCACCGGGACCGGGAACATCGTCAAGGGTTCGAGCAGGCGGGTCTTCGCCGTGGCCATGGCCACGAGTTCGATGGCCTTGATCGTGGCGATGCGCGGCGAGGCCTTATGGACCCACGAGCACTCCTCGCGGATGTTGACCATGTGGAAGAGGAACTGGTTCAACCCCACGTCGCGGAGCATCTCCCGGAAGAGCGGGCCGTGGGTCCGCACCGTGCAGGAGGCGACCACGGCGCGATTGAGGCCATGCTCCTTGATGAGGTTCTGCATGTCGATGATGCTGTCCTGGGAGCAGGCGAAGAGGTACTCCTTGGCGCAGGCGACCCCGGGGAACTTGGCCGCCGACCGCACGACCGCCCCCACGTCGACCACCGAGGCAATGTTGATGCCGCAGCGGCAGACGAAGACGCCGACCCGCGGCTCTTCCCCCAAGATGTCGCGCTCGGGTGGGAAGGTCTTCGCGCGGGCCAAGGTCCCGCGGGCCAAAGCGAGGAGCGTGCCGACCGCGCCGGCGGCCGCGCTCCCGCTCATGACCGTCTCCGGGATGTCCTTGGGACCCTGGAAGGCGCCGGCCGCGAA
>CALMHV010000425.1 GCA_937863905.1 uncultured Bacillota bacterium | reverse complement strand
CTCCGGCCGGCTAGGTCTCGGCCGAGGTAGTAGAGGCCCACGCCCCGGCCCCCGCCGTACCGGCGAAGGAAGTTGTCATCGTGTTCCTCGGTGCGGGTCGAACCGGCGGCTAGATCGACGTGCAGCACTCGGGCGCCGACCATCGCCATCGCCTCCTCACGGGGCCAGGTTCTTGACCGTTTCCGGGTTGACGCAGTGCACGGGCCGCCGGCCATCGAGCCACCGCAGGAGGTCTCCGAGGATGATGGCCGACTGGTGGCCCATGATTTCGGAGGTGTTGCCGCCGATGTGCGGAGTGGCCAGGACGTTGGGGAGAGCGAGGAGGGGATGGTCGGGCGGCGGGGGCTCCTTCACGAAGACGTCCAGGGCCGCGCCCGCGATGCGCTTGTCGGTCAGAGCCTGGAGAAGGGCCTCCTCGTCCGTGAGCGCCGCGCGAGCGGTATTGACGAAGTAGGCGGTCGGCTTCATCCGGGCGAACTGGGCGGCGCCGAGCAGCCCCGTGGTCTCCGGCGTCACCGCCGCGTGGACGCTGACGAAGTCCGACTCGGCCAGGAGCGTCTCCAGACGGGTCAAGGCGACGCCGGACCCCGCGGCCTGTTCCGCGGTCACGTAGGGGTCGCAGGCCAAGACACGGCAACCGAAGGCGGCCAGGCGCTTGGCCACCTCCCGGCCGACCGCCCCGAGCCCGACGAGCCCGACGGTCTTGCCAAAGAGTTCGCTTCCCTGAAACTCCACGAAGGCTCGGGCCATCCGCATCGGACCGCCCTGGCTCGACTTCAGGATGGCGGCTGTCTCGGGGATGTGCCGGGCCAGAGAGAGCATGAAGGCCACGGTCAACTCGGCCACGCTGATGGCGTTGCGGCCCGGCGTGTTGAGGACCGGGATACCGCGGGCTGTGGCCGTCTCGACGTCCACGTTCACCGGCGCGCCGCGGCAGGAGCCGATGAGGCGAAGCTCGGGCAGCTGGTCGAAGATGGCCGCTCCCTTGATCTGGTCGACCTCGGTCACGAAGACGTCGTGCCCGGCGACGACCTCCACGAGCTTCGCCCCGGCCAGCATCCGCTTAGTCTGGCTCCGGGGCTGGTAGTCCACCTCGGCTACCTCGCGCAGGCGGAGGAGGGCCTCCGCCGTCAGCTCGGCCGTGACCAGGATGCGCCGGCCCGCGGTCATACCTGCTCGCTCTTCGCCTGCTTGTAGCAGCGAACGAACTCCTCCATGAGGTCCTGGAGGGCCATGGCCGGGCCGGCGTCGCCGGAGAAAGACATGTCTCCGGACATGGCCGCCGACATGGCGTCGATCTCACCCGTGAACATGGCGTCGAAGGTGCCCGATTCCATGCCGAGTTCCACGGTGGGTGGAGCGGGAGGCTCGCCGACCGAGGCCACGACCTCCTTGCCGGTGAAGCCGAGGTAGAGCTTGACGCCCAGGTCGGTCACCTCGAACATGGCCGAGAACTCCACGCCGGCCGCGCCGGACCGGATCTTCTCGTCCGAACTCAGGAGCTGGGCCAGACGGGCGAGCGTTCTCTCAAACGTCACCTTGTCCATGTTCCATCTCCTCCCCTACCCGATCATGATCTTCTTGAGGAAGTCGACGGCCTTGGTCGGTATGACCGCCGGCTCCTCGCCGGCCAGGCCGCACAGCCGGGCCATCCGGGTCAGGAGAACGATGCGGAGACTCTCCTCCAGGGCCAGAGCCATGTTGACCGCCTCGCGCATGTCCTTGCCGACGGTCACGAGGCCGTGGTTGCGGAGCAAGGTCGCCGACCCGCGGCGGAGGGCCTCGGAGGCCAACGTGGCGAGTTCGCGGCTGCCCGGGGCGGCGAAGGGCACAACCCGCATCTCAGTGAAGCGGATGCAGTCGATGGTGAACGCCGCGACCGGTTCGTCGAAAAGCCCCCAGACCGTGGCCAGGGGAGCGTGGGTGTGGACCACGGCCCCCACGTCGGGGCGGATCGCGTAGATGGCGAGATGCAGGCCGGTCTCGACCGACGGCCGGATGCGGCGACCGGAAGGCGGGGTTTCCTGACCCTCGGCCTCGACGGTCTTGCCCTTGCTGTCGACCTCCAGGATGTGCTCCGGGCCGAGGTCGCCCTTGAAGATCTGGCTGGCCGTGATCAGGATGTGGTCGGAATCAGGGCACCTCAGGCTGAGATTGCCGCCGGTCGGGGTGATGAGTTCGTGTTCGTACAGCTCGTTGACCGCGCCGACAACCGCTCGCTTGAGTTCCAGCCGGGAACTGTCCGTGTCCGTCAAGGTCGCTGTCTCCTCCTAACCGCCAGGGGGTTTTGCCTACTTGTCTAGACATTAGGCCAAGCCGGCCCGCTTCCTGCCAGGGGCTGGCCGGTCTAGAGCTTCTGGCACTCCGGGCAAAGGTGCGTGCTCGTCGCTCCGGTCTTGATCTTTTGGACGGCCGCGCCGCACCGGGGACAGGGTTCCCCGGTTCGGTAGGCGACATCGTAGTCTTCGCGTCCATAGCCGCCGAGGTTGCCGTAAAGGTCGCGTTCGTAGGCGAGGCCGCCCTTGGCGATGGAGCGTTCGAGCACGCCGCGCAGGGAGGCCCACAGGGCGTCGACCTCCGCGGGGCTGAGGCTCCCCAACTGACGGTCCGGGTGCAGGCGGGCCCCCCACAGGGGGTCCTGGGCGTACACGTTCCCGATGCCGGCGAGGACCTTCTGGTCGAGGAGGAACGACTTCACCGAGCGGCGCGGCCGGGCCGCGACCATCCGGCGGAAACGGGCCACGTCCATGTCCGGGTCGAGAGGGGAGGGGCCCAGGGAGGCGGTCATCGCGTGACGGGCGAGTTCGCCGGAGCGGGCGATGTGGACGTACCCGAACCACGAAAAGCGGAGGGCCAGCTCGCTGCCGTCGGAGAAGGTGAGCTTGAACTGGTACTTCTCGGGCGGCGCGGCGCTCCGGGCGCCCGGGCGCCGGTAGTGGAAATCGCCGCCCATCCCGAGATTCAGGAGGAGGTGGCCGTCGGGGGCGAGGTCCAGGATGAGCCACTTCCCGCGCTCGCGGGCATCTTTCACCCCGCGGCCCGTGAGGAAGGCCGCCACCTCGTCGGGAGGGGCGTTGAGGCACTTCGGTTGGGGCGTCTCGGCGGTCGTGATGGCCTTGCCGACGATCTCCGCGCGGAACTGGCGGGCCCAGACGACGAGTTCGGGAAGTTCAGGCATGGCTCGCGTCCCTCCGGGGTTTGGTCAAGGCTACTCGCGGAACGGGCGTTCTCCTGCCGGCGAGGGCTCGAAGGAAAACCCATCCCGCCTGCGAATTACCGGCTCTGGTAGGCCCTTCCGGCGCCCGGCCCCGGGGCAGGTGAGTTACGGGAGCCGAGTCTGGAAACAGTTACGGAGAGTCAGGGGGAGAAGTCGAAGTGAACCTTGTGCCACTGATCTGGATCGGGGGCGGCTTGGCCTTCGTGGCGGTCGCCTATCTCATCTACGACGTCGTCCGTCAGGATAAGGGCACGCCGCAGATGCAGGAGATCGCCGCAGCCATCCGGGAGGGGGCCATGGCCTTCCTTTCCCGGCAGTATAAGACCATCGCCGTCCTGGCCATCATCGCCGCCGCGGCCCTGGCTCTCTCGGCCAAGAAGGGCGACGGCCTGTACGTGGCCATTGCCTTCGTTTCCGGCGCCGTCCTCTCGGCCCTGTCCGGCTACATCGGCATGTTGACGGCTGTGACCGCCAACCTCCGGGCGGCCGCCGGCGCCCAGCACAGCCTGGACCGCGCCTTCCGGGTCTCGTTCCGGGGCGGCGCCGTCACCGGCCTGGCCGTGACGGCCCTCAGCCTCCTCGGCGTGGCCGCGCTCTTCTACCTCTTCGGGGGCACGACTCACCCGGAGCGGGCGCCCCTCCTCATCGTGGGCTTCGGCTTCGGGGCCAGTTTCGTGGCCCTGTTCGCCCAGCTCGGGGGAGGCATCTACACTAAGGCGGCCGACGTCGGGGCCGACCTCGTCGGCAAGGTCGAGGCCGGTATCCCTGAGGACGACCCGCGCAACCCGGCGGTCATCGCCGACCTCGTCGGCGACAACGTCGGCGACTGCGCCGGCCGTGGCGCCGACCTCTTCGAGTCGACGGCGGCCGAGAACATCGGGGCCATGATCCTGGGCATCGTGCTCCTGCCGGCCTTCGGCCTCCAGGGCATCCTCTTTCCGCTGGTGGCCCGGGCCGTCGGCATTTTCGCCTCCATCATCGGCATCTTCACGGTGCGCGTGAAGAACGACGACGAGCTGCCCATGAAGGCCCTCACCCGGGGGTATCTCATCACCTCGGGCCTCGTGGCCATCGGCCTCTTCTTCGTGACCAAATTCATGCTCTCCGGGACGGCGGGCGAGATCAAGTTCATCTACTTCTACCTCGCCGCCATGGTCGGTCTGGCCATGTCCATCATCTTCGTCTACCTCACTCAGTACTACACCGAGTCCCGCTTCCGGCCGGTGCGCGATATCGCCAAGGCCTCGGTGACCGGCCCGGCCACGAACATCATCGCCGGCCTCGCCGTCGGCTTCGAGGCGGTCGCCGTCCCGGTCCTGGTTATGGCGGCGGCCATCCTCACCGCCTACCGGCTCGGCGCGGCGGCCCTCCCCAACGGCGGCCTCTACGGCACGGCCGTGGCCACGATGGGCATGCTGGCCACGGTGGCCTACATCCTGGCCATGGACACCTACGGTCCCATCACCGACAACGCCGGCGGCATCATCGAGATGTCCGGGGCGTCGGAGGAGGTCCGCCGGCGGACCGACCGCCTCGACGCCAGCGGCAACACGACCAAGGCCCTGACCAAGGGGTACGCGGTGGGGTCGGCGGCCCTGGCGGCGTTCCTTCTGTTCTCCGCGTTCACCGATGAGGTCCAGATCATCCTGAACAGGGAGTTCGGCCGGCCCATCGGGACCTTCCCGGTGGACATCGGCAAACCCGAGGTCTTTGTCGGGGCCTTCATCGGGGCCATGCTCATCTTCCTGTTCAGTTCGGCGGCCATCAAGGCCGTCGGCCAGGCGGCTCAGGTCGTCATCCAGGAGGTCCGGCAGCAGTTCAAGGAGTTCCCGGGCATCATGAGTGGAACGCAGAAGCCCCTCTACGGCCGGTGCGTCGACATCGTGACGCGCGGCGCCCTGAAGGCCATGGTCGTCCCGGGGCTCATCGCCGTCGGGACGCCCATCCTGGTCGGCCTGGTCCTCAAGGCCGAGGCGGCAGCGGCCTTCCTCATGGTCGCGACTATCACCGGCGTCATCATGGCCCTCTTCCTGAACACCGGAGGCGGGGCCTGGGACAACGCCAAGAAGTACATCGAGACGGGCGAACTTGGCGGCAAGGGCTCCGACCCGCACAAGGCGGCCGTCGTCGGCGACACCGTCGGCGACCCCTGCAAGGACACGGCCGGCCCGTCCCTGCACGTCCTGGTGAAGCTGCTTTCGACCATCACTCTCGTGCTGGCCGGGCTGTTCGTGGGGAAGGCGCTGTAGGGGGGGCGGGCCTCTAGTCGATGACCAGCACGGTCACGTCGCGCAGGCCGAAATCCAAGATTTCGTCGCGCGGCTGATCGATGAGAAGGTCGATGCGGTCACCCTTGATGGCCCCGCCGGTGTCGGCGGCGACCGCGTAGCCGTAGCCCTCCACGTAGAGGTGCGTCCCGAGCGGGATGACCGACGGGTCCACGGCCACGATACCCTCACGCAGGCGCCAGCCGAGGTAGCTGTTCTCACCTGAGTACGGGTAGTTATCGATGGCGTTCGGGCCATAGGCCGTCGCCCGGAGCGTGAGCTTGCGCGTGGCCCGGACCTTCAGCGCTCCAGGCTTCCCGGTCGGCGAGCCGTCGGCCGGGCCGGCCACGGCTATCTCTCCGGCGGGCGGCGGGGCCGCGTTCCGGAGACGCACCAGGATGGTGGCGACCTCGGCTCGGGTCGAGGTGAGGTCGGGGCCGAACGTGCCGTCGGGGTAGCCGTTCACCACACCGTGGCCCATGGCCATCGCCACGTAGGGTCGCTCTTCCTCAGCAATGGCTTCCCAGTCGGAGAAGCGCTGCTTGAGGGTGTTGGCCGTCTCGCGCCAGGAGAGGGCGATGGCTTCCGAGGTCCAGCCGGCGGCCCGGGCGGCCATGGCCGCGACCTCCACCCGGGTGATGTCCTCGCCCGGGCCGAAGCTGCCGTCAGCGAGTCCCTCGGTGTAGCCCAAGCGGTGGGCCAGTATCGCGAACGGGAAATACCAGGCCTTGGCCGGCACGTCGCTGAAGGTGGCCGAGCCGGCGCCGAAACCGACTCCCCCGAAGGCAGGGTCGACCGGGGTCTGGACGTCGGGGCGGATGCCGCGCGTCCGGAGCAGGGCCGTCGCGAACTCGGCCCGGGTCATGGTCCGGTCGGGCTCGAAGTCCCCGCGGCCCGTGCCGAGCAGGACGCCCGCGCGGGCGAGGTCTTCGATGGCCCCGGCGGCCCAGTGCCGGCTGGGGACGTCACGGAAGGCGGCGGCCAGAGCCACATTGCGGATCGTGGCGGCGGGTGCGGCGAAGGGCACAGCCGGGCCGGTCAACGCGATAACGACGAT
>CALMHV010000424.1 GCA_937863905.1 uncultured Bacillota bacterium | reverse complement strand
GAAGGCCAGAGATGGGCTGGGAAGTGCATGGCTGGTTAGCCATGCGCGCAAATGGAGGGCGAGTCGGGCGGGGCCGCGGACCTAGGGCACGAGGAGGACGTACCCCGGCGCGGCTGGCTCGTCGAGCCACACGAGCTGGCCGAACTGGAGCGCGGACAGCGGCAGGGCGCTGCCGACGATGGCCTTCTCGTCGGTCCCCGTCGCGGCGTAGAGGGCAACCGTGGTCATGTCCAGCTTCCAGTTGATGCCGTCACGGGTGAGGGTCAACCGATTCGCCACAAGGTCCACATAGACCACGGTGGCGTCGAAACGAGCCGGAGAAGGCGCCTGCAGGCTCGTGATGGTTCCATCCGCGCCGGCCGCCATCCGGGCCAGAGCGCCGACCGGAAGAGGCGCGAGTTCCAGCGGCAGCTTGTAGGTGAGTTCGCTGCCCTGCCAGTCCACCGTGAGAAGGTGGTGGCCGCCGGCCGCCGTCTCTCGCAGGACCTTGACGACCCTCGGCTCCAACGGGGCCGGGGCCGGAGGGCCGAAGAAGGTGACCTCCCCAAGACGGTTGAGACAGAAGGTGAGCTTCTGGCCGCGGAGCGCGGTGCTCACGCGGTCTTCGCAGTACTGACTCACCGGCAGGGAGACCTCCGTGCCGGACAGGTCCCGGACCTTGAGTATCCAGTAGAGTCCGGCCAGGTCGTACTGGCGGACGACATCCTCGATCGTCCCGGTCACCCGGTTACGGTAGGCGTAGAGGCGCAGGACCTTGTTCGGGACGGACCCTTCGGTGGCGGCGTAGAAGACGTCCCGTTCCCTCAGGTCGGCCAGGTCGGCGGGCTTTCCGTCGAGGTACAGGGCCGTCTCCGCGGTCACCAGGAGCGGGATGTCACCCTCGCCCATGCTGATGCGCGCGATGATGCGGCCCGTGGGGCGGACACCGGCGGCGGCGTCGGCCGGGTCCTGAGGGACGATAGACAGGGCCTTCACGACGGCTTCGGGGAGGTTCTCCTGGAAGATGGTCACGTAGACAGCCTGCCCCTGGCTGGTGACCAGGCTGACCTGGGCCGTCGGGAGGATGATGCCGGGGTCGAAAGGCCACCTTTGGCCGTTCAATTCCACGATGACCCCCGGAGCGCAGGTGACGACCCGGCCACCATCAAGGGCGATGGCCGCCACGCGCTTCCCATCGTTGTTGAGCCGCAGTTCAGCCAGGGTGCCGGTCACGGCCTCCTCGCGGCCGTACGGCTGCAGGTAGGCCACGGCCCCCTGCCCGTTCTCCAGCCAGAAGACCCGGTACCCGATGAGGTTGTCCTTGCCGGCGACGCCGGGGGCGACGACCATCTCGGCCAGGCGAAGGGTGCGGCCGCCCCCGTCGGCGAGAGTGACGGTGTGGCCGGCGAGGTCGACCTCGATGAACAGGGAAGTCCCGGTCAAGGAGCCGGCGATGGAGGGCCGGGCGAAGGTCCCCTCACGGCCGCCGATACCGGCCCGGTAACCGCGCGAGCAAAAGAAGGCGTTGTGCAGGACATACGCTACCTGGGCCCGGGTGAGCGGGGTCAGGGGTCCGAGCATGCGCCAGTCGCCGGACCCGACGTCCGAGGAGAGGAGACCGGTCTCGTAGGCGCGGAAGATGAACCCGCTCGGCCAGCCGCCGGTGATGTTGCTCTCATTGCCCAGGGCGCGCAGGAAGATGGCGACGGCTTCGGCGCCGCTGACGGTGTCCCAGGGATTGAAATCGAGGCCGCCGGCGCCATCGGGCTCTCCGCTGATGAGGCCCAGGGCGTGGCAGGCGGCAACGGCCGACGCGGCCCAGTCCGGGATGGTCGAGGCGTCGGAGAAGGGCAGGGCGGTGGCCTCCGGCGGGGCAAACTCGGGGTCCAAGGCCAGGAGGCGCTGGGTCATCACGGCGAGCTCGGCCCGGGTGACGGGCTCGGAAGGCCGGCAGGTGCCGCCGAGACCGCCGTCGCCCCGGAGGAGGCCGACGGCGGCGACCACGTCAAAGTAGGAGGCCTGGTTCCGGGGCACGTCGCTGAAGGACCGGCCGCGGAAGACGGTGTCCTGGGCGAGAGCCATGGCCGGCGCGGCGAAGGCCACGGCCAACACCGCCAAGCCGAGGACCAGACAGCCACCTCGCCGCGTCAACACGCCCACTTCCCTCACCTACTGCTTCGAGCTTCATTTCCCAGAGTATCCTCCATATCCTGTTGGCGCGCAATCGGGGAAGGTTTGGCGACCT
>CALMHV010000423.1 GCA_937863905.1 uncultured Bacillota bacterium | reverse complement strand
CGCCCTGGACCTGGAGCTTCGGACGCTGAGGATGATGGCCGCCCTGCGTTTCCTCTCTTCGGCCATCGAGTGCGCCGCCGCCCTGTACATGCTGCGGCTGTTTCGCGTCCAAGACGCCCTGCGGCTGAACGCCGTCCTGGGTCTGGTGGGCCCAACCATCCTCATCCTGGTGACCATCATCGGCGTGGCCGGCATCGCGGAGAAGCTCTCCGTCGAGAGGATCGCCCTCATCCTGGTCGCGGTGGTCTTAGTCTTCGTGGCCACGCGGAGCTAGGAGGCGGCGGGCCTCTCCCCCGCTCCGGACACCGGGCGGCCGGTCAGACCTGGTCGCCACCGTCCAGAGTGAACGGGGACTCGCTGGGGACCTGGACCCTGAGCGTGTCGGACCTCAGACCCAGCCGGAGCGCCTCTAAGGCGTAGATCTCCGACGGCGCGATGTTGCCCAGGTTCACGTTGACCCCGAGGCGCAGGATGAGGTAGGCCTGCTGGTTCTTGAGCGGGGCCTCCCACAGCACGGCCTCGGGCCGGTCAAGTCCGGCGATGATGGTCTCGAGTTCCCCCTCCTTCACCGAACCATCCTCGCTGAAGATGCCCACACCCCGGCCGGACTCGCGGGCCTCCAGGATGACCAGGTTGGCGCCGTAGTCAAGGTCGAAGCTCACCCGCTCGACGGTCTCGGCCGGCGAGAGGCGTTGCGTCTGGTCCTTCTTGCCGACCTCGCTGATGACCTCGAACCCGGCGTCCAGCACGGCGGTGATAACCGCTCCCCGCTGGGCGGGACCCATATGGATGGTGCCGTCGGAGACCTCCAGGGCGTTGAAGCCGAGGCTGGCCGTCCTCGCCAGGAACGGCGAGAGCCGGTTCTCCAGGATGGCTATCTCCAGGAGGGTGCCGCCCGGGCAGACGGTGATGCCGTGCGACCGGATGGCGCGGATCTTGGCCCGGAGGACCTCGAGCGGGTAGAGGGCGGCGGTGCCGAAGCTTATCTTGATGATGTCGACGTAGTCCGCGGCGATGGCGAGAAGGTCGTCGGTCTCCCGGGCGCCCAGGCCCTTGTCCAGGACCATGGTCAGGCCCGCCTGCCGCGGCTTGGCCTGGCGTCCGTCAAGGGGGGCCCGGAGAACCCCGTTCATGGCCTTCAGGCCAAGGATATCGGACACGCCGCTTCCCCCCACCCGTCGCCCACTGTCTCTGTGTCGTCCCAAGGCTCCCGGCCGGACCGGCCCGGAGCACTCTAGACTATGCCTAGCGCCGGGACCGGGTGAGAGGATCGTGGACGAAAAGGAAGGCCGCGACGGCCGTGGCGGCCGCGAGAGCGGCGGCGCCCAGGAAGAGCGGTACCTCGCCGCGGCCCATGACCAGCCCGAAGACCGGCGGTCCCAGGGCCACGCCGAAGAAGCGCACGGCGCCGTAGTCGGAGGTGATCATCCCCCGCTCCGACCGGGGGACCGAACTCGTGACCAGCGTGTTCAGGGCCGCCAGGGCCGTCCCGCTACCCGCCCCGATCAGGAAGATGGCCGCGTAGAGGTAGTGGGGGTTCCGGATGACGGCCAGGCTGCCCAGAGCCAGCGCGATGAGCGCCAGCCCGCCGGAGACGAGGTGGCGCCGGTCGACCCTTTCCTGGAGGACGGCCCCGGTGACATAAGACGCGGCCGCGCTGGCCAGGACGGGCAGGGCGAGCACGAGGCCCTTGGCCACGCCCTCCAGGCCGAAGGCCTTCTCCAGGGTCGTGGAGAGGTAGAAGAGCACGCCGAAGAGGAGGAAGAGCGCGACCATGGCCGAGGCGAACGCGGCCCCCAGAGCGAGGCCCTTCCGGGAGAAGACCCTCAAGACCGAACCGAAGTACTGCCTGGCCGGCCGCGGTTTGGGGGGCTTGGCTTCCTTGACCCAGAGGGCCACGGCGAGGGCCACCGGGATGGTCAGGGAGGCGAAGAAAAGGAAGGGCGCGAACCAGGCGAGAAGGCCCAGGGCGGCCCCGAGAATCGGGCTGGCGACCTTGCCGAACCCGTTCGAGGCCTCGAGGACGCCCATCGCCTGGCCCCGGGCCGCGCCGGAGTACAGGTCTCCCGCCAGGGCCAGACCGATGTTGGCCGTGCCGGCGGCCCCCAGCCCCTGGATGACCCGCCCGACCATGAGCAGCCCGAAGGCGCCGGACCCCAGGAAGATGCCCGCCGCGGCCGCCACGAGACCGCCTATCCCGTAGACGACGAGGCTCGGAACCATCACCGCCTTGCGCCCGTAGCGGTCCGCGAGGAAGCCCGCGAAGGGGATGAGGACCCCGGCGGGAATGGAGAAGGCGGTGATGATGAGGCCGCTGGCGACCTCGGTAAGCCCCAGGGCCGACTTGATGGCCGGCAGGACCGGAATGATGATGGAGTTGCCGAGGACCATGGCGAACGGCACGCAGGCCATGGCCAGGACCGAGCGGTCGAACCGGAATTTTCGGCCGGAGGTTCGTGTGGGCACGGGGATAGTATTGCCTTCGGGGGTGAGCCCTGATGGGAGACAGCGATTTCGCGCGGGCCGTGCGGCAGCTGGTCGAAGACGCGCTCTGGGTCGACGTCCGGCCCGGGCTGCGCGTCCGGGCCGTGGCTGAGGCCGCCCTGAGCGCGGCCGGTGGGTCGGCCGCCCCGGACGCCGCCGGTGGGTCGGCGGCCCCGGACGCCAAGCGCCGGCTGGAGCAGGCCCTGCTGGAAGCCGGCGTGGTCCCGCGCCGCTACCTCCGGAATCTGGGGACGATAGGCCTCGAAGGCCAGGCGAAGCTCCTGGGAGCCAGGGTCGGGGTGGCCGGGCTGGGTGGGCTGGGCGGGCTCGCGGCGGAACTCCTGGCGCGGGCCGGCGTGGGCGAACTCGTGCTCGTCGACCCGGACATCGTCTCCGACGACAACCTGAACCGCCAGCTCCTCGCCACGGAGGCCAACCTCGGGCAGTCCAAGGTCGAAGCGGCTCGCCAGAGACTCTCTGAAGTGAACTCCGCGACGACGGTCCTCGTCCATCAACGGCGCGGGGACGCCGCCACGTTCCGCGAGTTCTTCGCCGGAGTCTCGGCCGTGGTCGACGCCCTGGACACCGTGCCGGCTCGTCTCGACCTCCAGGACGCCGCCCGCCATCTCGGCGTGCCCCTCATCCACGGGGCCATCGCCGGCTGGTCCGGCCAGGTCACGACGGTCTTCCCGGGCGACCCTGGTCTGGAGACCCTCTACGGTCCCCGGGAGACGGCGGCGGAGAGGGGTGTGGAAGCCCTCGTCGGCAACCTCTCACCAACCCCGGCGCTCGTCGCGGCGGCTCAGGTCCAGGAAGTCATCAAAGCGCTCACCGGAATCGGACAGCCCCTGCGCCGGAAGCTTCTCATCCTCGACGCCCAGTCGCCCTACGCGACAATCGTCGACCTTTGACGGCCGGCTAGCGCGCGTCCAGAGCCAATCCCCGCACGGCCCCGGCCACGGCCGCCAGCAGTTCCAGGCGCCGCCCGACGACAGCCGCGTTGGAGACCTTCCCTTCCTCGTGGAGGAACACGCCGTACCGGTTGACCACGATGCCCCGGAAGCCGACACTTCCGGCCTCCAGCAGGGCGGCCCGGATCCGCGGGCCGAGCACGCTCTTGGCTTCCTCCGCGCGGTGCGCCAGGACGAGGTAGCGCGAGTCGAAGGCCGCGTCGTCCAGGGTCACCTGCCGTCCCTTCGGCGTCTTCCGGAGACGAGACCGGTCGTAGATGGCAAACCCCGTCAGCTTGCTGTCGTGGTGGACCGCAAGACGCGTGCTGTCCGGCGCGCCCGCGTCGAAGTCCATCCCCACCGGGATGCGGACCGTGACCGGGAAGCCGCCGAACGAGCCGACCAGAACGGGGTACAGCCCATCCACCTTCCAGCGGAAGACATCTCCTTCGCGGGTGAGGCGCATCGTTGTCAGGAACTCGGAGCGGCTCTCCTCCGCCCGTGAGGCGATGCAGTCCAGGCCCAGCGCCGCGCCCGCTGTCTTCATGACGGCCAGATAGCGGGAATGGGCGATGCGGCTGGTCACAAACCAGCTAAAACAGCCGACGACCAGGACGCCGACAGCGGGGCGCCCCGGATTGGGGAGGAAAGCGATGACCCCGGCCATACCCGCGGCCGTGAGAAGAACCAAGACGATGTTCAGCTTCTTCTGAAACGGCATTTGCGGTTCCACCCCATCCCCTGATAGGCAACCTCCGGCTGGCTGGGGAGGGACGCTCCCCCGGAACCACGCGGCTACGCCGCGACCAGTCCGCGTTGGACGAGCCAATCCCAGATGAAGCCGAAGACCTGGTCGCGCTCGTCCTCCTGGAACAACTCGTGGTAGAAACCCTCAAACTCCTTGTAGGCCTTCGGGATGTCGCCCAGGGAGGCGAAGAAGGCCCGCGTGGCCTCCACGCTGACGAGGCGGTCTTCCGTTCCCTGGAGGATGAAGGCGGGGATGGCCACTTTCGCCGCGTTGGCGTTCACCCTGGCCATGCCTTCGAGGTTCTGCACGAACCAACCCGCGGAAACCTTGTTCCCCACGTCCGGGTCGGCCGCGTACTTCCGCCCAACCTCGGGGTTGCGGGACAGAAAGGCCGGGTTGATCTCGTTGGTCATGGAGAAGCGGGGCAGAACGCCGGCCAGGAACTTGCCGAGAGCGGCCTTCCAGCCAGGCACCTTCAAGGCTATCCCCAGGAGGGGCGCCGAGGCCACGACGGCCGAGAAAGCGTCACCACGGACTTGGGCCGCGGCCAGGGCGATGAGACCGCCCAGGCTGTGCCCGACGAGCGCCGGCTTCTCCCCGGGGAACCGCGAGGCGAGCCTCTCCCGGAAGAACAGCACATCGCCGACATAGTCGTCGAACTCGTCGAGGTGGCCGCGGGCGCCGCCGCTCTGCCCGTGCCCTCTGAGGTCGAAGGAGAGGACGGGAACACCTCGGGAAGCGAAGTACTCGCCGAAAGAGCCATAGCGGCCGCAGTGCTCGCCGAGGCCGTGCACCAGGAGGATGGCCCGGCGGCCGGTTTTCGGACCCGACCACTGACGCCAGAAGAACTCGACGCCCCCGGGCCCCTGGACCCGCCCGGTCTCCATCTTCACCGCCTGCTCCGCTCTTGCCATCCCAAGCCCCCCTTGCCGTAGCTCCTGCCGGGAGGGCGCTTCGGCGCCAGGCCGCGGCAATCCTTCCCGGGCTGGTCGGGGGGGGCGCCGGGCCGCGGCAATCCTTCCCGGGTTGGTCGGGGGGGGCGCCGGGCCGCGGCGGCCGGTGAGGGTGGAAGCTATCTGGCGGGCTGCCAGGTCTCCAGCTTCTCGGGTGGGCGGTCAAGGTGGAGGCAGCGGTACCTGGCCAGCAGTTCGTCCTGGCTTTCCTTGGCCTCCGGGTCGGGCCCGATGGCCTCCGTCGGGCAGACGCCGACGCAC
>CALMHV010000422.1 GCA_937863905.1 uncultured Bacillota bacterium | reverse complement strand
CCTCCCGTCTGGTCCTCCCTCCCATATGCTACCTAACGTTTACGTAAGTGTCAACTCTCTGCCAGGGCTCCGCTCGAACCGCGCGCCGTGGCTGGGAGCGGCGTTGGCTCCTCAAAGGAGGAGGCGGAGGCTGCTGGGCGTATGCTTCCAGGCACGGGCCTTGCCGGCCATGTCTCTCCCGAGGTGAGCTGGATGCGGGCAGTCGTCCTTCACAGCCTGGTCGTTCTGGTCTTGGCCCTGTCCCTTACCGGCTGCGCCTCGCCGGAGAGCCTCGACGGTGCCGTAGCCGTGGAGCCGTCGGTGGTCACGGCGTTTCGGGAGGCGATCACGGCCAGGGACAAGGAGTTGGCGGACCTCCGGGCGGAGGCGGCCTGGCTGAGGTCACTGGTGACCTTCCAGCGCGGCGAGAGCAAGGACTCGGTGGCCATCACCATGGACGACCTGGAGACCTCACCCGCTCTTCTCGCCATTGGCATCGCCAAGGAGAAGGGCGCGCCTCTCACGCTGTTCCCGACGGGTGACGCCATCATCGCCAACCCCGAATGGTTCCTCGAAGCTATCGCCGCCGGGTTTGAGATCGGGAACCACACGAGCACTCACGAGGTCCTGGACCATCTTTCCCTAGCCGAGGCGGAAGAGCAGATCGCCGGCTGGAACGCCATTGCCCGTGACAAGCTTGGCTACCAGGCCAGGTTCTTCCGACCTCCCGCGAAGGGCGGGTGGGCCGACGGGAAGGGCCTTCCGCACCTCAGGGCCGCCGTCGCCCGGCAAGGGTTGGTCACAGTGCTCTGGGACGTGGGCACGGTCTGGGCGCTTTTCGCGGATGGCGGACCCCACGTCAAGGGGCCTGAGCCAAGCCCTCAGGACGTGGCGGACTACGTCGTCTCCATGACGCGAGCCGGCAGCATTATCTGCCTGCACGAGGCGATCGACACGCCGGCCCTGCCGCTCATCATCGACGGTCTGAGGGCCAAAGGGTTCCGCCTGGTCACGCTCTCGGAGCTTCTGGGGTGTCCGCCCGGCCCGTAGGCGCCCCGCGGGGTCTACCCCGGAGGGCGCTCGGCCCTTACCCCCGGGCTGGCCAGGGCGCAGGCCAAAGACAGGGCGGCGAAGACGGCCCCCACGGCCAGGGTCTGCCGGGCGGCGAGGAGGTAGGCCGGGGCCTCCAGAAGCCCCGCCGCCTTGGCCGAGGCCAGACGCGCGG
>CALMHV010000421.1 GCA_937863905.1 uncultured Bacillota bacterium | reverse complement strand
TCCCCGTTGTAGGACCATTATAGCTTCAGGCTTCCGCCAGCGGCAAGCGGAAACGGAAGGTCGCACCGCCGTCGGGCGCGCGCTCCACGCCGACCTCGCCGCCGTGAGCTCTAGCCACTTCGCGCACCACAGCCAGGCCGATGCCGGCCCCGCCGGTGGCCCGAGACCTCGATTTCTCCCCCCGGTAGAAACGCTCGAAGAGGTGGGGCAGGTCCTCGGGGTCGACACCCGGACCTGTGTCGGTCACGGAGACCTCGGCCCAAGCCCCGGCGTCGGCCGCCACGGTGCTCACTTCCACCGCGACCCTTCCGCCGGACGGAGTGAACTTGATGGCGTTGTCCACCAGGTTGAGGATAGCCTGGGTCAGGCGGTCGGGGTCGCCGATGAGGACAGGGCCGGGGGCGGCGGCGGTCGCGGCGGCGGTCGCGGCGGCGGTCGCGGCTGGACCGATCAGGGTGAGACCGGCCGCTTCCGCCCTGCCCGCCATTGTCGCCACGACGGCGACCGCGAGAGCCCTGAGGTCGACCCTCTCTCTCCGGAGGGGCGTCCCGCCATCCAGGACGGAAGCATCGAGGCCTTCGATCATCCTCTGGAGCCGGTCCACCTCACCCAGGACCGCCTGGAGCGTCGGTGGATCGAGGGTGATGACCCCGTCCTGCACCCCCTCCATGAAGCCCCGCAGCCCGGTGACCGGCGCCTTCAATTCGTGGCTCACGTCCGTGAGGAGCCTCCGCCGCTGCTGGTCGGCGGTCTCCAGTCCCTCGGCGAGCTGGTTGAGAGCGTCGGCAAGCTCGCCCACCTCTCCGGTGGCCGGCGGGACCCTAAGGTCAAGGCGGCCCTGGGACATGAACCTGGCAGTCTGCGTGATGCGAGCCAGGGGGACGGCGATGCGCCGGGCGATGGCCAGTCCGGCCAGCACGGCCCCCGTCGTGACGGCCACCGCGGCCGCTGCCGTCCACCAGTTGAGCTGGGCGCCTAGACCCGAGTTCTTCTCCACTGCCTCGAGCAAGACGCCGAACGGCACGAAGCCTCGGCCCCAAGGACCGCCGGCCCCACCCTCCGGGAGGCGGTCCAACTCGGCGGAGACACCGGCGACGAAGCGCTCGAACCCCAGCCGCGATAGAACACCGAAGACGCCGATGGCCACGATGGCGAGGCCGGCGAAGGCGGACACGAGCCTGGTTTGCAGCCGAAAACCGCGGCGCTTACTCCTCCCAGACGGTGACAGGGTCGTCACGGTTCACCCCCAGGCTGTAGCCCGTGCCCCGCACGGTCCGGATGAAGCGCGGCCGGCGAGGGTCGTCCCCCAGCTTGCGGCGGAGGCTCACGATGTGGACGTCGATGGCCCGGTCCACGATGTCGGAGTCGCCGCCCCGGAGGCGGTCAAGGAGTTCGTCCCGCGAGAACACGCGGCCTGGCCGGGCGGCCAGAGCCCGGATGATGTTGAATTCCGACGGCGTCAATTCGAGTTCGCCCGCGTCCACGAAGACCCGCCTTCCCGGGATGTCGACGAGCAGGCCACGGTCGGGGAAGGGGCGCCCGGAGACTCGACCGGCGGCGCCGTCCTCGCCGGAGCCCGCTCCGTCGGCCTCCGCCCGGCGGCCGGTCCGCCGCATGATGGCCTCTATCCTGGCCACCACCTCGCGCGGGCTGAAGGGTTTCGTAACGTAGTCGTCGGCGCCGACCGTGAGCCCGACCACCTTGTCGCTCTCGGCGGCGCGGCCCGTAAGCATGAGGACCGGCACGTCGGACTCGCGCCGGATCTCCTGACAGACCTTGATGCCCGAGAGGCCAGGCAGCATCAAATCGAGGATGACGAACGCGGGAACCTCACGGCGGAAGAGGGCCAGAGCCTCGCGGCCATCCGAGGCCGTGACGACGCTGTACCCCTCGGCCTCCAGGTATCTCCGGAGGATGCTGACGACGCTGGGTTCGTCCTCGACGATGAGAATCTTCATGCGAGCATTGTCCGCCACTTCTGTTAGAAGAACGTTAAGACCTCCGGCGTGGCGCCTCATCCGTCCCTAACATTCCTAGACCAGAATGACCTTGCAGCTACCCTAACCGAGAGGAGGTGACGATATGAAGAAATTCGCCATAATCACGACGGTCCTGCTTGTTGTGGGTCTCGTCGGCTACCCGGTGGCGGCGCAAACGGTGGCGAGCATCTCGGATCTTCTCGCCAACCCGACCGCTGACCAGGAGACGACGATCACCGGCACCGTGGCCTCGACGCAGGACGGCGAGAACGACTTCGTCCTGAGCGACGGCACGGGGGTCCTGAACATCTGCGCCGGGCCGGCCTGGCACCAGCTCATCGCCCTGACTCCGGGCGAGAAGGTGACCGTGACCGGGCAAATGGACCTCGGTTCGCCCCAGAACGCGAACGCTGCGGGCCGGACTGAAGCCGAAGGTCCGTCCATCGACGCGTTCACGATCGTCAAGGAGGACGGCTCGACCGTGGTCGTGCGTGACGGCCCCGGACGTCCGCCTTGGGCCGGCGCCCGTGGCCGGGGCCAGGGTGGCCCGCCAGCGAGCACCGAGACAGAGGACGCGGACGGCGACTAGACCGTCGGCGGCGGGCGGCCTCCCGCGAGGGGGGCCGCCCAAACCATTCCCCTCGACCCTCCCCCGGGCCCCAAAGGAAAGCTTCCGCCTGGGCAAGAATAGCTGC
>CALMHV010000420.1 GCA_937863905.1 uncultured Bacillota bacterium | reverse complement strand
CCGCTCATTCCTCCAGCCTCGGGTCGAGCGCGTCCCGCAGTCCGTCCCCCAGGAGGTTGAAACCCAGCACGGCGATGGCGATGGCCAGGCCCGGGAAGATGACCAGCCACGGGGCGCGGGAGAGCCACCTGAGGCCGAAGTGGACCATCGAGCCCCAGGAGGCCACCGGCGGCTGCACCCCAAGACCGAGAAAGGACAGACTGGCCTCCTGCATGATGCGGCTCCCGAGGCCCAGGCTGGTGGCGATGACCGTCGGGGCCACCACGTTCGGCAGGACGTGACGCCACAGAATCCACCCGTGTCCGGCGCCGATGGCCTTGGCCGCCTGGATGAAGTCCCGCTCCCTGAGGGCCATGACCTCGCCCCGGACCAGGCGGCACAGACCCGGCCAGCCCACCAGGCCCAGGGCGACCAGGACCGAGGGCAGACCCGGTCCGAGCGCGGCGGCGATGCCGATGGCTAAGAGCAGGTCGGGGAAAGCGAGGAAGACATCCACGGTTCGCATGACCGCGAAGTCCACCCAACCGCCGAAGTAGCCGGCCAGGACGCCCAGGGTCACCCCGAGGCCCAGGGCCACCAACTGCGCCGAGAGGCTGATGGCCAGGGACACTCTGCCCCCGTGGAGCACACGACTGAGGACGTCCCGCCCGTAGTAGTCGGTGCCGCAGGGGTGGGCCGGGGTCGGCGGCTGGAGGCTTTCCCCCAGGGACAGGCGGTCCGGAGGCGCCGGGGCCAGGAGGGGTGCCGCCAGCGCGGCCAGGACCACAACCACGAGCAGGCCCAGTCCGGCCAGAGCCATCCCGTTCAGGCGCGCCCGGCCCCTAGCCAACTCTGACCCTCGGGTCGGCCAGGGCGTAGCCTATGTCCACCAGGACGTTGGCCGACACGAAGACAACGGCCTGGAAGAGGAAGCAGCCCATCACGACCGGGAAGTCGCGGGCGTAGGCCGCGTCCACCGTGAACCGTCCCACGCCCGGAAGGTTGAAGATGGTCTCGGTCAGGACCGACCCGACCAGGAGGTTGGACAGCGACCCCCCGAGCAGGGTGATCACCGTGACCAGCGCGTTCCGGAAGGCGTGCCGCCAGATGACGACCCGCTCCGGCAGGCCCTTGGCCCGGGCCGTCCGGATGTAGTCCTGCCGGATGACCTCGAGCATCACCGAGCGCGTCATGCGCGCCTGGTAGATGGAGAGATAGAGCCCGAGGACGGCCCCGGGAAGGATGAAGTAGCGCAGCGAGCCGTCGCCCAGGCCGGAGACCGGGAGCCAGTGCAGGCGCACGCCGAACACGTACATGGCCGCCGTGGCCATGACGAACACGGGCACGGCCCCGGCGAGGAGGAGCAGGAACCTCACCCCGTGGTCGGCCGCGCTGTTGTGCCGGGTGGCCGAGAAGACGCCCACGCCAAGCCCGACGGTGACGGAGACGGCGAAGGCCACGAGGGCCAGCCGGAGCGTGACCGGGAAGCGCACCGCCAGCGAGGCGGCGACCGGACGCCCGGTGGTCCAGGACCGGCCGAGGTCGCCCCGGAGGGTGCGCCCCAGCCAGGTGAGATACCTCTGGACGACCGGTAGGTCGAGGCCGAGGTCGCGCCTGATGTTGGCGATGGTCTCCGGGCTGGCCCTCTCACCGACCAGGGTCTTCACCGGGTCACCGGGGACCAAGTAGAGCAGGGCGAAGGTCGCCAGGCTCACCGCCAGGAGGACGGGAACCGCCGCCAGCAGCCGCCGCGCGACGAAGGCCGTCATCGGCCGCCTCCCTCCTGCAGCCACACTTCAGTCATCTTATTGCCGTTATAGACAGGCCAGACGCGGAACCCGCGCACCTCGGGCTGGCAGACGACGAGGCTCACCGGGAAGAAGAGGGGTATCCAGGGCGCCTGTTCGAAGACGACCCTCTCGGCCGACTGGCAGAGGATGGCCCGGCGGGCGGGGTCGGGCTCGCGGTGGATCTCCGCCATCAGCCGGTCGGCCGTCGGGTTGTTGAAGCGCGCGTTGTTCCCGGCCGAGGGCGGGTTCCCCGAGAAGAAGAGAGGGAACAGGAAGTTCTCGGGGTCGGCGTAGTCGGCGACCCAGGAGAGAAGGCCCATGTCGGGATTGCCGGCGTCGCCGGTGGCGGCGAAAAAGGACTGCGTCTCGAGTTGCACTATCCGTACGCGCACCCCGACCCGGGCCAACTCGGCCTGGATCGGCTCGGCGCAGAACACGGACATCCCGCCGGCTCGGATGTAGAGGTCTAAAGACAGGCCTTCCGGGTACCCGGCCTCGGCCAGGAGGGTGCGGGCCAGGGACGGGTCGTAGGCGTACCCGGGCCAGTCCGGCTGATGGCCGGCCAGTCCGGGAGGGACCGACCCGGCCGCCAGGACGTACCGGCCGGGTCGGATGGCCTCGAAGATGGCCTGGCGGTCGATGGCGTGGTTTAGGGCCCGCCGGACGAGAACACTGTCCAGCGGTGGCTTCGTGCAGTTCAGGGCGACATAGACCACGGCCAGTTCCGGCGACCGGACGATGTGCCCGGACCACCGCGGGTTCGAAGCGAAGTAGGCGGCGTTCTCCTCGCCGAGGGCCAGGACCTCGAGGTTCCCGGCCTCGAACTCGGCCTGGCGCGTCGCCGCGTCGGGGATGAAACGGTAGTCGAGGTGGCCCAGGCGCGGCGGCTCCCCGAAGTAGTCGGGGTTGGCCTCAAAGCGCATCCCGACCCCCTCCCGCCAGGACTCGAGGATCCAGGGTCCGGTGCCCACGGGATGGTAGCCGAAATCCGGCCCCCACCGCGTCACGGCCCCGGGGCTCACGACACAGGCGGCCGGCATGGCCAAGAGAGCCGGGAAATGGGCGAGCGGCCGGGCCAGGGTCAGGCGGACGGTGTCGGGATCCGGCGCCTGGAGCCCGCGGACCGAAGACGCCCGGCCGGCCATGAACTCGACCGCCCCGTCGATGGCGTCCAGGACCCAGGCCCGGCTCGAGCCCACCTTGGGATCGAGGATGCGCGTGAAGGAAAAGACGACGTCGTTCGCCGTAAGCCGGGCGCCGTCGTGAAAGCGCACCCCGCGGCGCAGGCGGAAAGTGTAGACCAGGCCGTCGCCCGAGACCTCCCAACTTGTGGCCAGGTCCGGGACCACTTCCCCCTCGGCATCGAAGCGGACAAGACCGCTGTAGACCAAGGCGCACACCGCGCCGTCGGTCACCGTCACGGCGCGGGCCGGGTCGAGAGGACCGGGTTCGTAGCTCAGGGCGCCGTGCCAGGTGGTGAGGTCGTGGCGAGGCCGGCGACCGGCCTCGACGGCCCCGGTCCGGCCCGGCGCGGCCGGCCGGAGCCCGAGGGCCACACCGGAGAGGGTCGCGGCCACGAGAAGGAGGGCGGCGAGCCGTCGCCACCGGCGCGGTCGCCGCACCGTCGCCCACCTCCCGCCGTGAGGACCGCAGGCCTGGCCCCCGCTCCTGCCGTGAGGACCGCAGGCCTGCTCCCCGCTCCCGCTCCGAGGTCTTCTATGCCCCGTGGGGATGGGTAGACCCCGGCGGGCCAACACTACCAGGGACCCTGCCGGTCGGTGCGAAGGGAGGTGCTTCCTTGCCAAGACACTCGCGTGGTGTGATGTCAGACGCCCTGAAATACGAGTTGGCGCGTGAACTCGGAGTCTGGGACGTGGTCTCGCACGAAGGGTGGGGCGGGGTGAGCTCCCGCAACTGCGGGAATCTGGTCAGACTCGCGGTCCAGAAGGCAGAAATCGCCCTGGCCGCGCGGTACGGAACGGCGCCAACCCTCACGGGGGTCGGCGCCTGGATGAGGACCGGAGGCTAACGCCTGGCTGGGCCGAGCGCCAAGGTCCGGCCGCGACCGGCAGGGTC
>CALMHV010000419.1 GCA_937863905.1 uncultured Bacillota bacterium | reverse complement strand
CCCGGGCGGCCTCTAGAACACCGCCAGGTACTGATCCAGTTCCCACTGGTGGACCTGCGTGCGGTAGACCTCGGCCTCGATGCGCTTGGCGTTGACGAAAGCCTCGTAGATGTGCTCCCCGAGCGCGGACCGCATGACCTCGTCCTTCTCGAGTTCGACCAGGGCCTCCTCGAGCGTCCCCGGCAGGCTGGTGATGCCGAGTTCGCGCCGTTCCTCGTCGGTCATCTCGTAGACGTTCCGGGTCACGGGCGCCGGCGGGTCGAGGTTCTCCTTGATGCCCTGCAGACCGGCCTTGAGGGTGACGGCGAGCGCCAGGTACGGGTTCGCCGACGGGTCGGGGCTGCGCAGCTCGCAGCGGGTGGACAGGCCGCGACGGGCCGGCACCCGGATGAGCGGGCTACGGTTCCGCTCGGACCAGGCCACGTTCACGGGAGCCTCGTACCCCGGCACCAGGCGCTTGTAGGAGTTCACGAGCGGGTTGGTGATGGCCGTGAAACCCCGGGCGTGCCGGAGCAGGCCGGCGATGTAGTTCAGGCAAACGCGGCTGAGACCGTTCGGAGCGTCCGGGTCGTAGAAGGCGTTGCGGTCCCCGACGAAGAGCGACTGGTGGGTATGCATGCCCGAGCCGGCGATGCCGTGGACGGGCTTGGGCATGAAGGTGGCGTGCAGGCCGTGCCGCTTGGCGATGGTGCGGACGACGACCTTGAAGGTCAGGATGTTGTCCGCCGCGGTCAGGGCCTCCTCGTAGCGGAAGTCTATCTCATGCTGGGCCGGGGCCACCTCGTGGTGCGAGGCCTCGACCTCGAAACCCATCTCCTCCAGGGCCAGGACCATGTCCTGGCGGGCGACCTCGCCCAAGTCCACCGGGGCCAGGTCGAAGTAGCCGCCCTGGTCGTGGGTCTTGGTCGTCGGGCGGCCATCCTCGCCGAGATGGAAGAGGAAGAACTCGGCCTCCGGTCCGGCGTACATCGCATACCCCAGTTCGGCCGCCTCGGCCACGACGCGTCTCAGGGCCGTGCGCGGACAGCCGGCGAAAGGCGAGCCGTCGGCGTTCAGGACATCGCAGATGAGGCGGGCCGTGGCGCCGCCCTTGTCATTGACTTGCCAGGGAAAGAGGGCGAAGGTCCGCGGGTCGGCTTTGAGAAGCATGTCGGACTCCTCGATGCGGACGTAGCCATGGATGGAGGAGCCGTCGAAGAGCAACTGGCCCTCAAGGGCCTTCTCGACCTGGTCCACAGGGATGGCCACGTTCTTGGTGATGCCGAGGATGTCGGAGAACTGCAGGCGGAGGAACCTGACCTTGAGTTCGTCGCAGAGTCGGAGAACGTCCTTGGCCGTGTAGGCGGGCATGTTCGACTACCCCTCTCTCTTGCCGAGCGAAGCCTGGCTGTTTCCCGGGGCGGCCTTCTCCGTCGCCCGCGGGGCGC
>CALMHV010000418.1 GCA_937863905.1 uncultured Bacillota bacterium | reverse complement strand
CAGCGTCAGGGAACTGGCCGACCTGGCCACGAGGGCCGAGGCCAGAAGGACCGCGAGGATGACCAAGCGGCCCTGGCCGCGAATGGCGTTGCGCAGGCCCAGCCGGGAGAGAGTCGCCCCCCTACTCATTGGTGCGCATCACCTCCGCGACCGTGATGCTGAGGGTCTTGGCCATGGGCACCAGGGAGAAGACGATAGCGCAGCCCAGGGTGGTCAGGGCCACCACCTCCAGGTCTTGCCCTATCGCCCTCAAGACGGCGGAAAGGCCGAGGCCGTTGGTCAGGAATATCGGCAAGGCCATGATCTCTCCGGCCGTGAAACCGACGAGCAGGCCGACCGTGGCCAGGGTCACGACCTCGACCATGACGGTGAAACCCACCTCGAAGCCCCTGAGGCCGATGGCCTTGAGGATGGCGAACTCGGTCCGGCGGCTCAAGACCAGGAGGGTGGCGTTGCCTGCGGCGACCAGCCCCGCGAAGGCAAAGAGGAGCACGGCGAAGAGGTTGCCGGTGTCGGCCGGCACGGTCGGCTGGCCCAGCGGCGGGAAGGGCGAACTCGGGATGACCGACTGATGAGCGCTGCGCCGGCGAGTGACCCCGATGCTCCCGGCCGGCGCGAGTTCGTACACCCGCTCCGGCTGACCGCGAAGGTTGGCGTAGGCCGCTTCGTCGGCCACGGAGACCACGGTTAGCCCGGGGACGGCCGCCCGGAGCGCGGCCACAACCTCCACGGCCTTGGCTTGGTTCTCCAGGCGCAGGACGAGCGCCCCCGCCGGAGGCTGCCCTCCCGCCGGCAGTCCCATCAGGGCCAGGAGGCGGTCGAAGCCCGCCTGGGGCATGAGGAGTTCCGGGGCCTCCAGGAAGAGCTGTTCGTAGATGGCCACGGACGGTCCCGGCTTCTGGCTATAGAGCCGGCTGAGGACGTCGTAAGTGCCCACGACCCGGATCTCTACGGTTATGGTCTTCCCGTAGTCGAAGTAGGGCGCCTGGTCCGGAGAACTCCCCTGGACAATCGTCGGCAAGACCAAACGCACGGGCTGGCCCTG
>CALMHV010000417.1 GCA_937863905.1 uncultured Bacillota bacterium | reverse complement strand
CCTGCCAGGTATTCCCTGTCTACTGCATGCTCGCTATCTCCTGCCGGAGCCGCTTGATGATCCGCTTCTCCAGCCGGGAGATGTATGATTGCGAGATACCCAGGTGGTCGGCGACGTCCTTCTGCGTCCGCTCCTGGCCGTCGCCGAGGCCGAAACGGAGTTCCATGATCCTGCGCTCACGCTCGTTGAGCAGGGTCATGGCCTTGCGGAGCAGGACGCGGTCGACCTCCTCCTCGAGCGCGCGGTAGGTGATGTTCGCGTCCGTCCCGAGGACGTCGGACAGGAGAAGCTCGTTGCCGTCCCAATCCACGTTCAGGGGTTCGTCGAACGAGACCTCCGACCGCGGCGGATTACGCCTCAGAAACATCAGAATCTCGTTCTCGATACATTTCGAGGCGTAGGTCGCCAGCTTGATGCGGCGGGTCGGGTCGAAGGTGTTGACCGCCTTGATGAGGCCGATGGTTCCGATGGAGACCAGGTCCTCGATGCCCACGCGCGTGTTGTCGAACTTCTTCGCGATGTAGACCACGAGCCTCAGATTGCGCTCGATGAGGACGCCCCGCACGTCCATGTCTCCGCTCTGGAGGCGGCAGAGCAGGTAGGCCTCTTCCGTCGCCGAGAGCGGAGGCGGTAGAGCCTCGCTCGTCCCCACGTAGTAGCCGGGCAAGGGGGCGGGCAGGCCGAACATTCGCCGCCAGCGCGCCAGGGTGAGGATGAACGACCAGCGCAGCCGGACCGCGAGAGGCACGGCCGCTCTTACAGCCGCCAATTTCGCCACAGGCTGTCCCTCCTTTCCGAAAAGGTATGGCCGAGCGCTGCTCCCAAGACCTGTCTCCCCCGTCTAGGCCACGGCCTCGCCCTCCAGGATTTCCGGCGGGAGAAGGGCCCGGTAGCCCCCCTCCGCGGACAGCGGGCGCGGGGACACGCAGACGACCACATCGGTCCGTCGGACGTCTCCGCCCTGCGCGCCCACGATGACCGCGTCGGGTCGGAAGCCGACGAGCAGACCGTTGGCGCGACCTAAGGAGGAGAAAGGGACCAACCTCATGCGGGCCGACCAGGGCGTGCCGCCGAGAGCCGAGGCCAGACGGCTCAAGTCGGGATCATCGGGCTCCGGGCCCTCCCACACCTGCCCAAAGCCCGCGGGCAAGAGACGCGTCACAGCCGGGTACTCGACGATGACCACGGGGGCGTCGGAAAGCGGGTCGCGCAGGCGGTTGCCCGTGTCCACCAGGGCCCTGAACTCGGCCTGGCGGTCCCCGACGACCACCCGGCAGAGAACGCAGAGGGTGGCGACCCTTTCGCGCTCCCGCCCGGAGACGATGGCCCAGTGGAGGAGGACCGCCCCGAGGAGGACGGCCGGAAGCACCGCACCCAGACCCAGCTGGCCCGTGGCGGCGCCGCCGTCCAGGGAGGCCACGCCTGTGGTGAGGTAGGTCCAGCCGAGGGCGGTGCCTCCCACGGCGAAGGAGCTGAGATAGAACAGGGCGAGCGTCGTGGCGAAGGCGCGGAGTTTGGCCACGCCGCGCGGGTAGGCGATGGCGACCATGAGCGCCGAGACGGCGACCTTGGCCGGCAGGCTCATGAGGAAGACCGTGCCCGGGTACAGGGAGGCCAGCCCGTAGAGAGAGCCGATCCCGGCGCCGAGGACGAGGCGCCGCCCGATGATGGTGGCGCGCGACAGCCGCCCCGCCAGGTACAGGAGGGAGAAGTCGAAGCAGAAGTTTACCAGGCAGAGGATGTCGGCGTAGACGTAGCTCAAAGCTTGGCCCCCCGTAGCTGTCCTGACGTAGACCCTATTGGGGACGCGGGGCCATTATAACTACCGCGGGAGGAGAATTATGTCGCCTGCTGGGGCGCGAGAACAGCCTTCGTTCATCAATCCCTGACTAGGTTCGCGCGGACGAAGAGAAGGGGCGGCTACTCCCGCTTCCGGATGTAGGCCGGGATCTCGATGTCCCCCGGGGCCAGGGGTTTGATGTCGAATTCCGTCTGGGGGTCACGCGGCTTCCTCTTCTTGGTCTTCTCGCCGAAGCCGGTGGCGATGACCGTCACGCGAACCTCGTCCTTCATCTCCTCATCCAGGGCGGAACCGAAGATGATGTTGGCGTCCTCATCCGCGGCCTCGGTCACGATGCGGGCGGCCTCCTCGACCTCGAAGAGGGTGAGGTCCTCCCCGCCCGTGATGTTGAGGAGCAAGCCCCTCGCCCCTTCGATGGAGGTCTCCAGGAGCGGGCTCGAGATGGCGGCCTTGGCGGCTTCAGTAGCCTTGCCTTCGCCGCTCGCGACGCCCACGCCCATGAGGGCCGATCCGGTGTTCTGCATGACCATCCTGACGTCCGCGAAGTCAAGGTTGATGAACCCGGGGATGGCGACGAGGTCGGAGATGCTCTGGACGCCTTGACGGAGGACGTCGTCGGCGATGCGGAAGGCCTCGATCATGGAGGTCCGGCGTTCGACGATCTGCAGCAGACGGTCGTTAGGGATGACGATGAGGGTGTCGACCTTGGCGCGCAGGGCCTCCACCCCAGACTCGGCCTGGCCCGCCCGGTGCTTGCCCTCGAAGGTGAAGGGCTTGGTCACGATGCCGACGGTGAGGGCCCCCGCGTCGCGCGCGCACTCGGCGATGATGGGAGCGGCCCCGGTCCCGGTGCCTCCCCCCATGCCGGCGGTGACAAAGACCATGTCCGCGCCTTTCACGACCCGCTCGATGGCCTCGCGGCTCTCCTCAGCCGCCAGGCGGCCGATCTCTGGGTTGCCGCCGGCCCCCAGGCCGCGGGTCAGCTTTTCGCCGAGCTGGATCTTCACCGGAGCGGCGGCCCGGTAGAGGGCCTGGACGTCGGTATTCATGGCCACGAACTCCACGCCGCGAAGGTTGCTGGTGACCATCCGGTTGACCGCGTTGTTGCCGCCGCCGCCCACGCCGATGACTTTGATCAGGGCGTAGGTCTCTACTTCGATGGCAAAGGAGAGCGACCCGTCCGCGACCACCTCAATCACCCCTCTCGGCCTAGTACGACTGCTTGACCCAACCCCTGACCCGGCCCCAGAGGTCGCCGAACAACCCGGAGACCTGCCCGCCGACGGTCACGCCCTCGGTGTACCCGAGGTTCTGCGCCGCCAAGCAGATGATGCCGACCGCGCAGGAGCAAGCCGGGTCGCGCACCAGTTCCGTGAGGCCACCCTGGCCTTCGGGGTAGCCGACGCGCACCGAGAGACCCGTCGCGTCCTGCCCGACCTCCACGATGCCCTCCAAGGTGGCCGTGCCTCCGGTGATGACGATACCGCCCGGCAAAACCCCATCGCGGCCGGACTTGGTGATTTCCCTCATGATGAGCCCGAAGATTTCCTCAACCCTGGGCTGGATGATCTCGGCTATCGCCCGGCGCCCGATCTTCTGGGTCCGGCTTCCCCCGACATCGGGGACCTCGACGTAGTCGTCGGCCCGGGCCGCATCGACCAAAGCCACTCCGTGCTGGATCTTTATCTTCTCAGCCATCGGCAGCGGCGTGCGCAGCCCTACGGCTAGGTCTTTGGTGATGTACTCGCCCCCCACCGGGATGACCCCGGCGTGGTAGAGGCCGTGGCGGTCGAAGATACCGACGTCCGTGGTCCCACAACCAATGTCGGCGACGGCCACACCGAGTTCACGCTCCGCCTGGTGCAGGACGGCCTCGCCTGAGGCCAGGCTGGCCAGGACGGGAGTCTCCACGTGGAGGTTGGCCCGGGCGACACAGCGCGTGAGGTTCTCCAGGGAGGTGGCCGAGCAGGTAACGATGTTGGCCTCCACCTCGAGCCGGTTCCCGACCATCCCGACGGGGTCGAAGATGCCGTCGTAACCGTCCACGATGTACTGGCGCGGGAGGACGTGGATGATCTGCCGTTCCTGCGGGACGCTGTCGACGCGCGCGGCCTCCAGGGCCCTGTCCACGTCGTCTTGGACAATCTCTTTGTCGCCACGCGTGATACCGATGACGCCTCGGACGTTCACCGACTGGACATGCGTGCCGGCCACGCCCAGGGTGACGCCGCGGATGCGGGTCTGGGCCATATCTTCGGCCTTCTCCACGGCTTCCCGGACCGCCCGGACTGTACCATCCACATCCACCACGACTCCGCGGCGCATACCATTGGACAAGGCCATACCATAGCCCGTTATGTCAATTTTGCCGCCCTCGGAGAGTTGGGCCACCAGAGCGCAGACCTTGCTGGAACCAATATCGAGAGCAGCAAGGGTTCCCGGTTTCACTCTCGGCCCTGGCAACAGCCCCTCCTCCTTCCTTGACTGGTAGTATGTTCTCTGGACCGCTACCTTTCCCTTCTCCAGCATTATGTCAACGGCCTCGGGCCGCCCCCCCACCGGCTTGAGGGTCAAGGCTCCCCGAGGGTGGAGAAGACGTCCGGGTCGATCCAGGGGCTGGGGGCCTCGGCCCCGCCGGGGGCGCCGACGGCCGGGTAGCGGGGATACCGAACATCGACGTAGGTGACGTCCAGCTTCGCGGCCCGCACGTCGGCCAGGACGCCCAGGAAGGCTTCGACCTTGGCCTCAAGCCCGGTAGGCGGGCCGAAGTACACCGGAATCCCCTCCCGCGTGTAGAGGCGCAGTTCGTTCTGGTCGTCCACGTGGATCTCGGCGACCAGGCGGCGGCCGTCAGGGCCGAGGGCCGCGGCGCAGCCCAGGATGGCCGTAAGCTTGTCCCCGCTGACCCGTACGCCAAGGGTAACGCCGGCTTCCGTCACGCCGGTGATGATGGGCAGGCCGAGCGCGCCGACGTAGCTGTGCAATTCCAGGGGCAGGCCCGAGGAGTCGAGCTCGGCGAACTGCTCCTGGCAGGGAAGAAGCGCCACACCCACCCTCTCCGTCACCTGGACGACCAGCCGTCCCGGAAGCTTGCGGCTCACGACCGCGTCGGAGAGGCGCGGATCGGCGAGAAGGCGCTCCCGAATCTTCTGCGTGGGAATCTTGAGGAGGTTCATCCCCAGGCTGACCTCGCACAGCCTGACGACTTCGCTCGAGGTGAGATGGGCGGAGCCAATGACCACTATTTCGCTGAGACCGAAGGCGGAGGAGGACAGGAAGAACCCGAGGCCCCCACCGGCGACCAGGATGAGGGACAAAAGACCGAGGATCCGACGGGAGCCCAAGACCCTCCCAGGCCTTCCCCCCGAGCCATGCCTGTCCGGGCCCATCGATCACACCTCCACGCTGTGCCGGGCTTGTCCCAGCCCGCTCCCGAGGAAAGCCGGGCGGACGACCGGCCAAGCGAGCCGGCCCGGCCAGACCCGGCTGAACGCTAAGCGCTATTCACTATCCAATGATACTACCCTTCGACCCGCTCGATGTCGGCCCCGACGCCGCGCAGTTTCCCTTCCATGTTCTCGTACCCGCGTTCGATGTGGCCGATGCCCTCCACCGTCGTGGTTCCCTGCGCCCCCAATCCGGCCAGGACCAGGGCGGCCCCGGCCCGGAGGTCGGTGGCGCGGACCCGGGCGCCGCTGAGCCGCCCGGAACCCCGGACGACGGCCAGCCGGCTACCGACCTCGATGGCCGCGCCCATCCTCAGGAGTTCGTCCGCGTGCGCGAACCGCTTGTCAAAGATGTTCTCCGTGATCAGGCTCGTGCCGCGGGCGAAGCACATCATGGCCATCGCCTGGGGCTGCATGTCGGTCGGGAAGCCCGGGTAAGGCATGGTCTTGAAGTCGGTGGAACGCAGGGCGGTCTGCGGCCGCACCCGGATGAAGTCACGCCCGGTCTCGATGGCCACCCCGGCCTCACGGAACTTGGCGATGACCGCGTCGGCGTGCTCGGGCGTGGTGTCGGTCAGAACCACGTCGCCACCGGTGATGGCCGCCGCGGCGATGTAGGTGCCGGTCTCGATGCGGTCCGGGATGACCGTGTGTTCCACTCCATGGAGCGTCTTCGTGCCCGTGATGCGGACCGTGTCCAGCCCGGCGCCGGCGACCCGGGCGCCCATGCCGTTCAGGAAGTTCTGAAGGTCGACGACCTCGGGCTCCCTGGCCGCGTTGCGGATAACGGTCGGGCCTTCGGCGTAGACCGCCGCCATCATGATGTTCTCGGTCGCCGTCACGCTCGGGAAGTCGAGGTGTATGTCGCGGCCAACGAGGCTCCCCGCCTCGCCGTCGATGTACCCGTGCTCGTCGCGGATGCGCGCGCCCAGCATCTCCAGGCCCCGGATGTGGAAGTTGATCGGCCTTGAACCGATGGAGCAGCCCCCCGGTTTGGAGACGCGGAACTTGCCCAGACGGCTGAGGAGCGGCCCCATGACGACGATCGAGGAACGCATGTCGCCCATAAGTTCGGCGGAAATCTCGTACCCCGTGAGGACGTCGGCCGTGATCCGGATGTACCGCCGGCCGCCGTCGCCCTCGCTCCCGAACCTGATCTTGGCTCCGAGGTTGGTCAGGATGCGGACCATGGTCGCGACGTCATCCAGGTCCGGCGTGGACCGGATGACGCACTCCCCCCTGGTGAGAAGGGAGGCGGCCATAATCGGCAGGATGGAGTTCTTGGCCCCGCTGACCCTGATCTGACCTTCGAGACGACGCCCGCCCTGGATGACGAACGAACTCATGGCTTGACCGGCCCCCACCCCCGCCCGTTTGGTGGGCGGAGCGCCTCATCATACGCTGGAGGCGGGTCGGCCGTTACGAGCGGCGGGTCGGCCCGGGAAGACCCTGCCCGTCGAGGAGCAACAGGAGTTCGGGGCCCACGCGTCGGACATCGCCCGCGCCCATGGTCAGGACGAAGTCACCGGGCCGGACGAGCGCGGCCAGGTGGGCCGCGATGTCGCCCAGTTCGGGGATGTAGACCACGGACTGCCCGGGCCGCGCCTGGAAGTCCCGGTAGACCAGTTCGCCGGTCACGCCCGGGATGGGCGGCTCCATCGCCGGGTAGATGTCCGTGAGGACCACCGCGTCCGCATCCCCGAAAGCCTGGCCGAACTCGGCGTGGAGGTCTCGCGTGCGGGTGTAGCGATGGGGCTGGAAGACGACGATGACCCGGCCGGACGAGGCGAGCCCTCTCGCGGCGTCCAGCGTGGCGGCTATCTCCGTCGGATGGTGGGCGTAGTCGTCCACGACATGCACGCCCCGCGCCCGGCCGATGGGGTCGAGGCGCCGGACGGTGCCGCTGAAGTCGGCCAGGGCGGAAGCCACCTCCCGAACGGGAAGCCCGACCTCGGTCGCGGTGGCAATGACGGCCGTGGCGTTGGCCACGTTGTGCCGCCCGGGGACCGTCAGGGCGAACTCGCCGAGCGACGTTCCCTCCCGCTCGACGGTGAAGCGTGACCGCCAGCCTTCGAGAAAGCAGCCGGAGACCTGGTAGTGGGTCCCCCGGCTCCCCCGGCCCTCGCCCGCCCCCAGGGAGTAGGTGACGACGCGACCGGGGGCCTCGCCGGCCAGCCGGACCAGGTTCTGGTCATCGGCGCAGACGACGGAGAAACCGTCCGGCCGGGTCTGGCTGAGAAAGGTGCGGAAGGCCTCCACGAGGCGCTCGAAGGTCCCGTAGTGGTCGAGATGGTCGTTGTCAATGTTGGTGGCGACGGCGACGAACGGGTGGAGCTTGAGAAAGGAGGCGTCGCTCTCGTCGGCCTCGGCGATGAGATACTCACCTTCCCCGTAGCCGGCCCCGGAGTTGAAATCGCGGACCTCCGCGCCCACGACCCAGGTCGGCTTCTGGCCGGTGCGCTCGAAGACCGTGGCCATCATCGAGGTCGTCGTCGACTTCCCGTGCGTGCCCGAAACGGCGATGCCCTTCTTCCGATCCATGATGATGGACAGCATGTCCGCCCGATGCAACACGGGGATGCCGAGACGTCGGGCCTCGACGACCTCGGGATTGTCCGGGCGGATGGCCGTGGACACGACCACCGCGTCAGGACGCTCGAGATGGGCGGCGGCGTGCCCGAGGCTCACGCGAGCCCCGCGTTTCTCCAGCCGGTCGGTGATCCCGGAGAGAGCCAGGTCAGAGCCTGTCACCTGTACGCCCAGTTCCAGCGCGACAAGGGCGATGGCGCTCATCCCGGCTCCGCCGATTCCGACGAAATGCACGTAGCGCAAGACCTTGTCCCCCATCCTCGGCATGGCCCGGCTCCTTTCGAGGTCGACGCAGGCGGCGACCAGGCCAGCGGTCTCGCCGTCGCCGACTGCAAGACGGCAGACCCATATTATGTTTCTCCAGAGCCTCAGTTAACGCTCGGGCTGTCGGCCACCGGTCCGGCGGCGCCCCCGCCTGGCCGCGGCCAGGACGAGCTTAGCCAGCTCGCTGGAGGCCTCCGGCCGGCCGAGCGACAGGCTGGCCCGGCGCATCCCGAGCCTGAGTCCGTCGTCGGAGAGAATGGCCGAGACCGCCTCCTCGAGCACCCGCCCGCCGGCAAGCTCGCTCTCGAGGACGACCCGGGCGGCGCCCGCCCGACCCAGGACGCGGGAGTTGAATTCCTGCTCGTTGTGGGCCACGTTCGGCGAAGGGATGATGACCGCGGGCACCCCCCGGGCGGTGACTTCCGCCAGGGTCGTCGCGCCGCCTCGGGTGACCATCACGTCCGCGGCCGCCAGCGCCGCGTCGGCCCGCTCGAGATAGGGTAGGACGACAAGCTTCCCGCCCTCGCCGGCGGCCGGACCCCTCGCGACGGGCCGTCCGGGACCCGCCGCTGACTCCTGAGGCAGGTCCGAGACGACCGGCAGTCCGCGTCCGACGAGAGCCTCCACGATCGCCTCATGGTAGCGGGCTCCCGTGGCGAAGACCACGGAGACTCCGGGGATGGCCAGCCACGCGGGTAGAGCGGCCACGACGTGCTCGTTGAGGACCCTGGCCCCCTGACTACCGCCCGTGACGTAGACAAGCCGGCCGTCCAGGGGCAACCCCAGGACCCGGCGGCCCTGCTCCGGCGTGGTCTCCAGGACCGCGCGGCGCACGGGGTTGCCGGTTACCACCACCCGGGTCCGCTTGGGAAAGTGGCGGGCCACTTCGGCATAGGGCACGGCCACCACCGTCGCCCAGCGAGAGGCGAGCCGGTTGGTTGCTCCGGGGTAGACGTTCTGCTCGTGGAGGACGAGCGGGACACCCTCGAGCCGGGCGGCCAGGGCCACCGGCCCGGAGACGTACCCGCCGGTGCCGACGACGACGTCGGGTTTGAACCGCCGGATGGCCCGGCGAGCCGCCGCAACGCCCCGGAGAGCCAGCAGGACCGACCCGGGCGCCCGGAGCAACCCTCGCCGCATCAGCCCCCTGGCCGGGATGGCCTCAAAAGGCAGGCCCTCCTTGGGCACGAGGGAAGCCTCCAGCCCGGTGCGTGTGCCGATGTAGAGGACTTCGGCCGACGCATCGGCTTCCTTCACCGCGCGGGCGATGGCCAGGGCCGGATAGATGTGACCCCCGGTGCCGCCACCGGAGACGATGAGACGCAAGCGATGTTCCCCCCACCACAAGCTTCCCCAGTCTATTCTCTGTCCGGGGGCTGGTCTCCCCCGCCCTCTCG
>CALMHV010000416.1 GCA_937863905.1 uncultured Bacillota bacterium | reverse complement strand
CCACGTGGCCAATCGTCCCGATGTTGACGTGCGGCTTGGTCCGCTCGAACTTCTTCTTGGCCATCGAGGTCTACCTCCTTTTGCTACCTTCGGCTAATTATGTCAGCCCCGGAAGGTCCCTATTCTTTCGTGGCTTGGGGCCCATATCCTCCCCGGGGGCCAGCGTCCAGCGCCTTGGTGCGGACAGGATGTTCACCGACGTTGGCGGCCGGGGCGCGAAAAACATGGAGCCGCCGATGGGAATCGGACCCATGACCGCCCGCTTACCATGCGGGTGCTCTGCCTCTGAGCTACGGCGGCTGGACAACTAACGGCACGGCCCGGAAGGACCGTGCCGCTCGGTGTACTGGTTGCGGGGGTGGGATTTGAACCCACGACCTCCGGGTTATGAGCCCGACGAGCTACCTGACTGCTCCACCCCGCGGTTATCAAAGGATGAGCCTTTGAAAGGTGGTGGTGGGGGCTGGATTTGAACCAGCGAAGGCGTTCGCCAGCAGATTTACAGTCTGCCCCCTTTAGCCACTTGGGTACCCCACCACTCATGACAGCGTGGAGCTGGCGATGGGAGTCGAACCCAAAACCGGCTGATTACAAATCAGCTGCTCTGCCATTGAGCTACGCCAGCGCGACACTTGTGGCCCGTTTTCAAAGTGCCGCCCGGCTTGGCGCCGGGCGCTCCATCATTATAATGGCTCTGGACTGGAGGGTCAAGGAAACCCAGGTCACGACGGCCCCCAGATCACAGCGGCCCGCGGAGGCACCCACGGGTCGAAAACGATCCGTCGGTCACGAAGCCTGCGAACGGCTGGGTGAAACCCGGGCACCGCGTTCCTCGGCGTCGAAGCGGCGATCGAGGTACTTCTCAAGCTTGCGCTTCACGCGCTGGAGAGCGTTGTCGATGGACTTCACGTGGCGCGTGAGATCGTTGGCAATCTCCTGGTAGGACTTGCCGTCGAGGTAGGCCATGAGGACCTTCCACTCAAGGTCGCTGAGAATCTCGACCATCTTCTCCTCGATGTTGCCGAACTCTTCGCGGCTGATGACGAGTTCCTCGGGGTCGGTTATCTTCGTGCCGGAGATGACGTCGAGCAGAGTGCGGTCGGAGTCCTCGTCGTAAATCGGCTTGTTGAGGGAAACGTAGGAGTTGAGCGGGATGTGCTTCTGACGGGTCGCCGTCTTGATGGCCGTGATGATTTGTCGCGTGATGCACAGTTCGGCAAAGGCGCGGAACGAGGAAAGCTTCTCGCTCCGGAAGTCGCGGATGGCCTTGTAGAGGCCGATGAGACCTTCCTGCATGATGTCCTCGCGGTCGGCGCCGATAAGGAAGTACGAGCGAGCCTTGGCCCGGACGAAGTTGCGGTACTTGTTGATGAGGAACTCCTGGGCGACGCGATTGCCGTTGCGGGCGGTTTCGACAATCTCCTCGTCCAACATGCCTTCGAACGGAGAGAACTCCTCGCGATGCGCTTGCGGACTAACGGCCACGCACGTCGCCTCCAGCCGCAGATGAGTAGGAAGAGAAGGAGCAGCAATCCTCAGTTTTGGGAGTGGGGAATTGGAACAGGCCAGCCTCTGACGTAGCTGTGGTGTCTGGCTGATTATGTCACTATTATAGAAAGGGTGATTGGACAAGTCAAGGCATGTCCCGGCGGGCTCTATTGGAAGCGCAGCTAAAGGAGACTAGCCGGGGCGGTCAGATGGAGTGCGGGGCCCGCATTTC
>CALMHV010000415.1 GCA_937863905.1 uncultured Bacillota bacterium | reverse complement strand
GGCAGCGCCCAGAAGGCCCTGGTGAGCGCTCTGAAAAACGTCCTTGAGAAATACCAGTCCTATCACAGGAACGGCTGACCGGCAGGCGACCGTCTGCTGAGGGGAGGCCACCCAGCCCATGGCGAGCGAGGTCTCGGCCGGAGGCATCGTCTTCAAGCAGGACCCGGAACTCCAATTCCTCATGATTCTGGACGGCTACGGTCGCTGGACGTTCCCCAAGGGGGGCGTGGAGGAGGGCGAGACGCCCGCGCAGGCGGCGGTCCGCGAGATCGAGGAGGAGACGGGCATCAAGGGCACGGTCGCCGGCGAACTCGGCGAAACCCGGTACATCTACCATCACCCGCGAAAGGGGCGGGTCCACAAGACCGTCGCCTTCTACCTCGTCCGCCACGAGGGGGGGCGTTTGCGCCCCCAGAGCGCGGAGATAGCGGCGGCCGAGTGGGTCACCCCGGGGGAGGCCGTCCGCCGGGCCGACTACGACGGCCACGACGCGCTCGTGAGGAGAGCCGTGGAGGCCGTTGCCGCGGGGGCGTCCTGAAGCCTGATTCAAACCGGAGGGGAGCACGCCATGCGGGAACTCGATGTGGCGAAGGTCACCGAGGCGGTGGAGGAACTCTGCATCGCCGCCTGCTACGACCTGCCGCCGGACGTTCTTGAGGCCCTGGGAAAGGCGGCGCAAGCCGAGGAATCCGAAGTGGGCCGGGAAATCATCAACATCTGCATCCAGAACGCCAAGCTGGCCGCCAAGGAACGGGTGCCCATCTGCCAGGACACGGGAGTGACCATCATCTTCCTGGAGGTCGGGCAAGACCTTCACCTCGTGGGGGGCGACCTCGCCGAGGCGGTGGCCGAGGGCGTCCGCCGGGGGTACGACAAGGGCTATCTCCGGAAGTCGGTGGTCTCCGACCCTCTCTTCAGCCGGAAGAACACACAAGACAACACTCCCCCCATCGTTTACACGGACATCGTCCCGGGCGACAAGCTCCGGGTCGTGGTCGTGCCCAAAGGGACCGGCAGCGAGAACATGAGCGGCCTCAAGATGCTCACCCCGGCGGCCGGACCGGAGGGGGTCAGGAAGTTCGTGGTCGAGACGGTCGACAAGGCCGGCTCCAATCCCTGCCCCCCCATCATCGTCGGAGTGGGGGTCGGGGGCATGATGGACCGGGCCGCCCTGCTCTCCAAGCGGGCGCTCCTGCGGCGGACGGGTGAGCCGCATCCCCAGGCCGAGGTGGCCAAACTGGAGCGCGAGATTCTCGCCGAGATCAACGACCTCGGTATCGGCCCCCAGGGTCTGGGCGGCCGCGTCACGGCTCTGGCCGTCCACATCGAGACCGCTCCGACCCACATCGGCGCCCTGCCGGTGGCGGTGAACATCCAGTGCCACGCCGCTCGGCACGCCGAGCGGGTGCTCTAGAGGAGGGGAGACCGTGCCCGAACCGATTAGGATCAAGGCGCCGCTCGCGGAGAGCGACGTGAAGAAGCTTAAGGCCGGCGACAGGGTCCTCGTCTCCGGCGTTGTCTACACCGCCCGCGATGCGGCTCACAAGCGGCTGGTCGAGGCTTTGGAGGCCGGTCAGAAGCTGCCCTTCGACCTGGAAGGGCAGATCATCTACTACGTGGGGCCCTGCCCCGCCAAGCCGGGCCAGGCTCTGGGTTCGTGCGGGCCGACCACGAGCGGGCGCATGGACCCCTACACCCCGACCCTCATCGCCAGGGGATTGCGCGGCATGATAGGCAAGGGCTCGCGCGTCCCGGCGGTGGTCGAGGCGATGAGAAAGCACGGGGCGGTCTACCTGGCCGCCATCGGCGGAGCGGGCGCCCTGGCCGCCAAGACGGTCAAGAAGGCGGAGATGGTTGCCTACGAGGATCTGGGACCCGAAGCCATCCGGCGTCTTGAGGTCGAGGACTTCCCGGCCATCGTCTGTATCGACGCCCAGGGCAACGACCTCTACGAGGCCGGCAAGGCCAAGTACCGGGTCGCCAGGTAGAGCGCGACCCGGCTCCCGGTGGTTCGCCCTTTTGTCTTCTTGCCGCTGCACGGCCCCAAGAGGTGAAGGGAGTGCTTTCGGATGGGTCAGAGGGAAGACGCCCTGAAGCTGCACAAAGACAATCAGGGCAAGCTCAAGGTGGTCAGCAAGGTTCCCCTGCGGGACAAGGCCGACCTCAGCCTGGCCTACACGCCGGGCGTCGCGGCGCCGTGCCTGGAGATCAGCCGAGACGTCGAGTTGGCCTATGACTACACCAACAAGGGCAACTTCGTCGCCGTCGTCACCGACGGCACGGCGGTCCTGGGGCTCGGCGACATCGGTCCCGAGGCGGGCCTGCCGGTCATGGAGGGCAAGTGCGTCCTCTTCAAGTGCTTCGCCGGCGTGGACGCCTTCCCACTCTGTATCGGGTCCAAGAAGGTCGACGATATCGTGAACGCCGTCAAGCTCGTGGCGCCGACCTTCGGCGGGATCAACCTCGAAGACATCTCCGCCCCGCGCTGCTTCGAGGTGGAGAGCCGTTTGAAGAAGGAGACGAACATCCCCATCTTCCACGATGACCAGCACGGCACGGCCATCGTGAGCGCGGCGGCCATCATCAACGCCCTCAAGTTCGTCGGCAAGGACCTCCGGCACGTGAAGCTCGTCATGAACGGCGCCGGCGCCGCCGGCATTGCGGTGACCAAGCTCTTCCTGAGCATGGGCATCGGCGAGATCATCCTCTGCGACACCAAGGGCGCCATCTACGAGGGTCGTACCGAGAACATGAACTGGGCCAAGGACGAGGTCGCCAAGACCACCAACCGGGCTCGGGTGAAGACCCTCATCGACGCTTTCAGGGGCGCGGACATCTTCGTCGGTGTCTCCGCGGCCGGGGCCGTGACTGGCGACATGGTTCGCTCCATGGGCAAGGACCCCATCGTCATCGCCATGGCCAACCCGGTGCCGGAGATTCTTCCCGACGAGGCCAAGGCGGCCGGGGCGAGGGTCGTCGGGACGGGACGGTCCGACTTCGCCAACCAGGTCAACAACGTCCTGGCCTTTCCGGGCGTCTTCCGCGGGGCCTTGGACACCCGGGCTCGGGACATCTCCGAGGGCATGAAGATCGTGGCCGCCAAGGCCATCGCCGACCTCATCGACCCGAAGGAACTCACTGCGGACTACGTCATCCCCAAACCCTTCGATCGCCGGGTGGCCCCGGCCGTGGCCGCGGCCGTGGCCGAGCAGGCCATGAAGGAAGGTCTGGCCCGCGTGCAGGTCGACCCGAAGGCCGTGGCCAAGCGCTGCATCGAACTGGTCGAGAAAGCCAACGCGGAGATAGGCTAGGGCGCGCTTCTCTGAGGGAGGTGACAGCCTTGTACCGGCCCGTGGCTTCGCGTGCGGTACGCTACGCGGACCTTGACCTCTTCCCGACCAAGATCAGGACCGGCTTCTACGCCTGGTTGCTCCACCGCGTCACCGGGCTCGCCATCATCTTCTACCTGCTCCTGCACATCGTGGTCATCTCGACCGTGCTCGGCGGGGGCGGGAACTTCGACGCCGTGATGGCCTGGCTCAAGCGGCCCTTCTTCGCCGTGGGCGAGATGCTCCTCGTGACCGCGGTCATCTACCACGGTCTCAACGGCCTCCGGGTCATCCTCTTCGACCTCGGTATCGGCATCAAGCGGCAGAAAGCCCTGTTCTGGGGGGCGTTCGTCCTGGCGGCGGCCGGCTTCGGCTTCGCCCTGAGGGTGTTCTGGCCGCTCATCTTTCCTGGCTAGGGAGGGGATGACGCTATGAACGGAGCCAAGGGCGTCTGGGGTTGGCTCCTGCAGCGGGTGACCGCCGTGGGCCTCATCCTGGCCCTGGGCCTTCACCTCTGGATCCTGCACTTCGCGGGTGAGCACGCCGCCCTGACCATGGCCGGCGTGACCATCCGCCTGAAGAGCCTCGCCTACATGGTCCTGGACTTTAGCCTGCTTGGCTTTGCCCTCTACCATGGCCTCTACGGCCTCCGGAGCGTGCTCTTCGACTACGTCTCCGGCCTGAGGGCGGAACGGGCCATCACCGCGGCCGTGGTGGTGGTCGGGCTTGTCGCCTTCGGCTACGGCGTCTACGCGCTCGTGCCGTTCATCACGGGCTAGGGAGGGATACCGATGATCTTCCACGAGGTTCTGGTGGTGGGCGGCGGGCTCGCGGGTCTGCGGGCGGCCATCGAGGCTCACGATCTGGGTTCGGAGGTCGCGGTTCTCTCCCGCGTCCACCCGGTGCGGTCCCACTCGGTGGCCGCGCAGGGCGGCATCAACGCCGCCTTGGCCAACCACCCGGCATCGCAGGACGACACGCCGGAGAAACACGCCTTCGACACCATCAAGGGGTCCGACTACCTGGCCGACCAGGACGCCGTCGAACTCCTAACGAGCGAGGCCCCAACGCGCATCTTCGAGATGGAGCACTGGGGCTGCCCCTTCAGCCGTCTTGACGACGGCCGCATCGCCCAGCGTCCCTTCGGCGGCGCCGGGTATCCGCGCACCTGCTACGCCGCGGACAAGACCGGGCACGCCCTCCTCCACACGATGTACGAGCAGACGTTGCGGCGAGGCATCAAGGTCTATGAGGAGTGGCAGGTCGTCAGCCTGTCCGTGGCCGACGGCCGCTGCCATGGGGTGGTCGCCCTCGACCTGCGCACCGGACGGCTCGAGGCCATCGGGGCCAGGGCCGTCATCTTCGGGACGGGCGGTGGCGGCCGCATCTACGGCCACTCCACCAACAACATCACCAACACCGGGAGCGGCATCGCCATCGCCTATATGGCCGGCGTGCCCCTCAAGGACATGGAGTTCATCCAGTTCCACCCGACCTCGCTCTTCGGCAACAACGTCCTGATGACCGAGGGGGCCCGGGGCGAGGGGGGCTACCTCCGGAACCGGCTCGGGGAGCGGTTCATGGAGAAGTACGCGCCCAAGGCCATGGAGCTTGCCCCGCGCGACATCACGGCCCGGGCCATCCAGACCGAGATCAACGAGGGCCGGGGCTTTCCGGGCGGGTACGTGCACCTCGACCTCACCCACCTCGGGGCGGCCAAGATCCTGGAGCGGCTGCCGGCCATCCGGGACATCGCCATCAACTTCACGGGCGCCGACCCCATCACCGACCCCATTCCCATCCAGCCCGGGCAGCACTACTTCATGGGCGGTATCGACACCAACGCCGACGGGGCCAGCCTAGTCGCCGGGTTCTACGCGGCCGGCGAGTGCGCCTGCGTCAGCGTCCACGGGGCCAACCGGCTGGGCGGCAACTCGCTCCTGGAGACCATCGTCTTCGGGCGCCTGGCCGGTAGGCACGCCGGCGGGTACGTGAAGGGCCAGGGCGGCGAAGCGGCGGGCAAGGGCGCCGAGAAGGCTCTGGCCAAGACGATGACCGAGACGGAAAAGCGCGTGACCTGGGTGCTCGAGGCGGCCGGCCCCGAGGACCCGGCCGACCTGCGCGACGAACTCCGGGAGAGTATGTTCGCCAATGTGGGCATCTTCCGCGAGGAGAAGGCCCTAGCCGTTGGTCTGGACAAGGTGCGGGAGCTGCGCGCCCGCTACCCGAAGATCGGCATCAGAAACCGCGGCCGCAAGTACAACCTCGACTGGGCCCGGAACCTGGAACTCGAAGGCCAGATCCTCGTGGCCGAAACCATCGCCGCCGGGGCTCTGGCCCGCAAGGAGAGCCGGGGCTCGCACTTCCGGAGAGACTACATGGACCGCGATGACGCAAGCTTCCTCAGGCACACGGTGGCGCACCTGACCAAGGACGGCCCTCGCCTGGAGTACCGCCCGGTGACCATCACCAAGTGGCCGCCCCAGGCCAGGACCTACTAGAGGGGAGGTGGGCTGGATGACAATCGATAGAGGCAAGACAGCGGGGAACGCTGGAGGCAACGGCGGCGGTCAGGTCGCTGCGAAGCGACCGGACAAAGTGACTCTCAAGGTCTACCGCTTCGACCCGGACCTCGACAAGGAAGCCCGCATCGAGGTCTACGACATCCCCTGGACCGACGGGATGACCGTGCTCGACACGCTCTTTTGGGTTCTGGAAAGGGTCGACGGGACGCTGGCCTTCCGGTTCTCCTGCCGGGAAGGCATCTGCGGGGCCTGCGCCCTGTTCATCAACGGCTCCTACCGCCTGGCCTGCGAGACCCAGGTGGCCCGCCTCCTGGACGAGGGGCGGACCGAGATCCACGTCATGCCCCTGCCGCACCTTCCGGTCATCAAGGACCTCGTCGTGGACATGGCCCGCTTCTGGGCCAACTACGAGTCCATCGCCCCCTGGATCGTGGCCCGGTCGAAGGCGCCGGAGAAGGAGCGGCTCCAGTCCCCGAAGGACAGGAAGAGGATCGACGAGTACGTGGGCTGCATCCTGTGCGGTTCATGCTTCTCGGCCTGCCCGGCCTCCTGGACGGACAAGGACTACCTCGGCCCCAACGCCATGATGAAGACCTGGCGCTGGGTGGACGACACGCGGGACGCGGCCAAGGACGAGCGGCTGGGCCTCGTGGCCGGGGAGAACGGCGCCTGGCGCTGCCACACCGTGTTCAACTGTGTCGAGGCCTGCCCCAAGAAGGTGAACCAGGCCGCGGCCATCCAGGGTCTCAAGCGCAAGACCGTCTCGGCCATGTTGCGCGGGGCCAAGGGGCTCAAGCAGGGCCGCAAGGGGCTCGAGGAGTAAGCCGGCTCGCCGGGCTCAGCGCGCCTTTCCGGCGGCCGGAGGTCCGGCCATCACCTTCGGGATGCGACGCTGGATGGCCCGGGTGACCTCCCAGATGACGACCAGGCCAAGCACGGGTGAGAAGGCGAGAAGGAGTTGGGCGGGGGTCATCGGCAACGACACTTCCGCCCTGTCGTTTGAACTATCGTAGTCGAGGAGCCAGCGGTTCGGGTCCAGGCTGACCTCCAGGGGGCGCGACGGGAGCCGGAGCATGACCTTCGTGTTGTGGCCGGTGAGCGGGATGCGCCGCACGACGGCGGCCGTTCTCCCCTCGGCGGCCTCGCTTCCTCCCTCCATGACGATGGCCACCTCGACCCAGGGGATGACGTCGCTGGCGTTAGGTTCGATGGGCTCGTGGACATCGACGATGGTGAAGCTCAGGGTCCAGTCGGGCTCACCCCGGCGCGGCGACGGCCGGCGGACGTCCACGTCCTCGAGGCCCAGGTCGAGCTGGTAGTCGGTGGTGAAGAACCGATCGAAGAACGCCGTGCCCGGCGGCCCCGCGGCGGCGAAGACGAGACCGCGCCAGGAGGCGAGGAGGCTCTCGGGCGTGTCGACCGGCGTCGTCGCGGACGTGCGCTGGAGGTCGCGCAGGAAGCGGAGGGTCGCCTCCTCGCCGAGGTAGCCCCGGAACGTATTCCAGAGGAGGGCGGGTTTGGAGTAGAGGTAGGCGTGCCACTCGGGGACGTCGTTGCCCGCCCAGCGGCGCTCCAGAGCCTCCTTGAAGGAGAAGTCCCCGTACTTGCGGATGGCCTCCAGGACGTAACCCTGACGGGTCGTCAGGGCGGGCTGCAGCGCTTCAGGGTATTCCCTGGCGACGTAGTAGTCGGCGAGGAACGTCGTCAGTCCTTCATCGTAGAAGGTCGCCACGTTATGGACGACTTCGTGCGCCAAAAGCTGCGCCGGCAGGAGATCCCCGAAGTCCCGCCCCCTCATCGCGGCCACACCGGCCAGCCCCTGACACCAGGCGACCCCGCCACCGTGGTCGGGAGGCAGTTGGACGATGTGCAGGGGGTAGGGCTGAAGGGTCCCGAGGATGGTTCGGAGTTGCTCGAGGACGCCAGGCATCTCCTTCGCTGTCCTGAGGGCCTCATCCCGCCACGGGGGGAGCGACCACACCTCGTAGGGGAGTCCGCCGGCCGTTCCGCTCCCGGCCAGTTCATAGGGGCCGGCGAAGAAGGCCGTGGCGGGCACGGCGGTGACGTCGGTCAGGCTAAGGGGCCCCGACGCGAAGGAGAAGGTCTGCCAGCCGTTCGCGGCCGGTTTCACCCCGGCGGCGCGGGCGGGGCTAAAGACCTTCCACTCCGGCGGGACCGTCACGGCCAGCTTGAAGGAACTGTGCCAGTCGATGTCCTCGACGGGGAGAGTAGGAAGCCAGATGCCTGTCCAGGTCAGCCAGACGGCGCCGGGCGTGACCCGACTCCAGTAGCGGTTCTGGGCCTGGTCGTAGTCCGCCGGCGAGCCGCGGTAGCGGACGGAAATCACGGGCGGCAGGGAAGAGCCGGAGGGCCGGGTCACCCGGTAAATCCTCTGCCAGGACTCTGAACCGGCCGACACCCACGATGCCCGCTCACCTCCCCAGGTGACGGCCAGGATGGTGCACGCTGAGTTGAGGAGCAGGTCGAGGGTCGTGACGCGGGGGTCGGGGTGGAAGCGTATCTCGCAGGTGACCTCGAGCTGGCTGGTGGCCGGCTCGATGCGGACCGCGATGTCGTAGGAAATCGGGTCGGAGAACCCCGGTTCCTGGTCGGCGGCCAGGGCACGGGCGCCGCCCGCCGCCAGCAGAGGCAGGAGGAGGCCCAGGGCCAGAAAGACCACGCCGGCTCGCCGGCGACCAGCCATCTGCGAACACCTCCAAGTGCGTCTGCGCTAGCCCGTCGCGCCCGGCGGGCCTTCCCGGATGCGGCCCTTGAGGTCACCGACCTTGGCGTTGTAGACGAGGAAGTTCTTGCGGAAGGCGTCGGCCGCCTGAACCAGGCTCTTGGCCTCGTCGGTCACCCTGCCGTAGCGCTCGGCCACGTTCGGACCCCAGACGAAGTTCACGTAGGCCCAGACAATCACACCCCCCGTGGCGACGACCGCCAGGAGGAGGCGGATGGTCTGTCCGTGGAGGATGAGGGCCAGGAGGGTCGTGCCCATGACGGTCAGGGCCACCGTCCCGCAGCCGCGGCCGCCGTAGAGAGGGCTCTCCCCGTGTCGCCAGGCTTCGTCCTCGACCGAGCGCCACCGTGCCTGGGCGTCCTGGGCTCTTGGCTCGAGCGTGGAGGCGATTGCCGTCTGACGGGCTACGACCTCGTTGTGGAAGCGGCCGACGACCGAGGCCAGACGGCTGTCGGCCGTCAGGATGGACGATACCGCGCTGGTGTCGAGCGACCGGCCGACGGCGGTGACAGCGGCGGCGTGGGTCTGGCGTTCTTCGGACGTAAGGTGAGGGGCCAGTTCGACCGCCCGGAGGGCGAACTCCACGATTTCCTTGACCCTTGATGTGGTCGCGGCGAGGAGTTCGGGGGTCCAGAGGCGGACAGGCTCATCGGTGTCGCCCTCAAGGGCCCGGGCCATCCGAGCGGCCAGGTGGCGGGCGAGGGTCGGCCCAAGAGCCTGGACGACGTCGGAGGAGCGGTCGGTGAGGAAGAACGTGTCCTGGA
>CALMHV010000414.1 GCA_937863905.1 uncultured Bacillota bacterium | reverse complement strand
GCCACGAGCCCGGCGACCTCCCAGGGTAGGGTGGCCACGCGGATGCCGGCGGCCTCGAGAGCCTTGACCTTGCCCTCGAACGTGCCGCGGCCCCGTTCGATGATGGCCCCGGCGTGCCCCATGCGCTTGCCCGGAGGCGCGGTCCGGCCGGCGATGTAGGCGACGACAGGCTTGGCCATGCTCTTGGCGTACTCGGCCGCGTCTTCTTCGGCCGAGCCGCCGATTTCCCCGACCAGGACACAGGCCTGGGTCTCGGGGTCCTCCTCAAACCGCTTGAGGACCTCGACGAAGTTGAGGCCGACGACTCGGTCGCCGCCCAGGCCGACCACGGTGGTCTGGCCGAGGCCGGACCGGGTGAGGGCCGAGGCTATCTCGTAGCTCAGGGTCCCGCTGCGGGCGACGATGCCCACGGGACCGGGAGCGTAGGCCACGGTGGGCATGATGCCCAGCTTGGTCTTGCCGGGGGAGATGATGCCGAAGGTGTTCGGCCCGACGACAATCGCGCCCCGTTGGCGCGCGAAGGCCATGATGTCCATGGAGTCGTGGACCGGGATGTGCTCGGTGATGATGACAATCACACCGAGGCCGGCGTCGATGGCCTCGAAGGCCGCGTCCTTGGCGCCCGCGGCTGGGACGAAGATGACCGAGGCGTTCGCGGCGTGGTGGAACACGGCCTGCTCGACCGTGTCATAGACGGGGACGCCGTTGACCTCCTCGCCACCCTTGCCGGGCGAGCTTCCGGCCATGACATGCGTGCCGTAGGCCTGCATCTGGGCGAGGTGGAAGCGGCCCTGGGTGCCCGTGGCCCCCTGGACGACGACTCGCGTCCGTTCGTCGACGATGATAGGCATCAGGCCTGCCCCCCGTTCGCGGCCGCGGCCGCCACGACCTTGGCCGCCGCCTCGTCCATGGTCCGGTAAGCTTCGAAGCCGTGCTCCTGCAGGATGGCCAGACCTTCCTTCTCGTTCGTGCCGACCAGCCGGATGACGAGCGGGATGTCGAACCCGCCCCGCCTCTCGGCCACGGTGACCAAGGCCCTGGCCACGTCGTCGCACCGCGTGATGCCCCCGAAGATGTTGACCAGGAGCGCCCTGGGTGAGCGGGAGAGGAGGAGTTCGATGGCCTGGGCCGTGGCCTCGACCCCGGCGCCGCCGCCGGCGTCCAGGAAGTTTGCGGGCCGGCCGCCGTAGTGTTGGATGATGTCGAGAGTGGCCATGGTGATGCCGGCGCCGTTGGCCATGACGGCGATGTTCCCGTCGAGTTCGACGTAGGAGAGGCCGGCCTTCCTGGCCCGGAGTTCCATCTCCGTCCCGTCCTCAACCCTGGGCAGTTCGGGGTGACGGGAGAGAGCGTCGTCATCGACGTTGAGGCGGGCATCGGCGGCGATGACGGTCCCGTCCGGCTGCTGGACGAGAGGATTGATCTCCACGAGTTCGGCCTCGGTGGCGCGGAAGACGCGATAGAGCTTGACCAGGATGTCCCCGAACTGCCGGGCTAGGTCGCCCGTGAGTTCCAGGCGGCGCGCGATCTGGCGGGTCCGGTAGGGAAGAAGGCCCCAGGTGGGGTCGATGATTTGCCTGACGATGAGCTTCTCCGGCACTTCCTCGATGCTCACGCCGCCGGCGACGGAGGCGATGACCAGAGGCCGCCGCGACGCGCCGTCGACGACAATGCCGACGTAAATCTCCCGGTCTATCTGGAGCTTCTTCTCAACCAGGAGCCGCTCCACGCGCAGGCCGCGGATGTCCGTGCCCAAGAGCGCCTGGGCCTGCCGGGCGGCCTCCTCGGGGGTGGAGGCGAAGCGGATACCGCCGGCCTTGCCGCGACCGCCCGAGAGAATCTGGACTTTGAGGGCCACATCGCCGATTTCCTGGCAGGCGGCGGCCGCCCCTTCCGGGGTGGTGACCACCCGGCCGGGAGGAATGGGAATCCCGTGACGGGAGAAAACCTCCTTGGCCAAGTGTTCGTACAGTTTCATGGGCCAACCTCCTAGGCGACCTACCGGGTGAGGCTCGGACAGTGCTTTCTGGGATGGGGCCGGTGGAGCCAACCCCGCATATTCCTTGCAGTGGTCGGCCTTCCTGCCGAGTCGGGGCCGTCCGGCCTCTCCCCGATGGGGGCCAGGCCGGGAGAGACGGCAGGATACCTGGCCCGGGCCGTGGAACGGTCCTCGTGTTCGGGTGTTCAGGTGTTGGAGGCGAGACTGGTGCCGGAGGTTACTCATCCCGAGGTCGATGAGGTGGAGTCTTCCCGCGTGGAGAAGCTGCTGGCCATCGGGCTGGTGGTCTTTCTTCTCGTGGGAGGGTTCTGGATCATGGACAGGCTGGGCTCGCTGCCGACCCGTCCGGACTGGATGGTCATCGCAGCCGCCCAAGGCCTGCCCCAGGCGGAGCGGGAGTTGCGGGTGGTCGAGGTGGACTACCAGCGGGGCGTGGAGGCCGTCAGCCAGGCCCAGCAGGTCCTGGACCGGGCCCGGGCCGAGTACGAGTTCCGCCGTGAGGAGTATCGCGTCGCCCTGGAGCGCGGTCTGGCCTCGCCCGAGCTTGCCGCCGCCCACCTGCGGGCGAAGGAGGCCTTCGAGAAGGCCCAGGGCGAATTCGAGGTGGCCGAGACGGTCACCTCGTCGCTTGAGGCTCGGCTGGCCGGACCAAGAGAGGCCTTCGAGCGGCTCCAGAGGGCCGTGGGGGAGGCCGCCAAGCGCGCTGAGGACCGCTACCAGTTGCTCATCTTTGCGCTGCGGTTCGGGTACTCCCTTCCGCTCTTCGGCCTTTCGGTCTGGCTCTGGCTCGGCCTGAGGCGGCGCCGCGCGCGCCAGCTCATCCTGGCCACGTCGTTCATGGGCTTCGCGGGTATCCAGGCCATCGGGCTGGTCGGGCAGTACGGCTGGTACGTCCTGAGGGACATCGGGCCGATAGCCCTGTCGGTGACCGGGTCAGCCGTGTGCGTCGCCGGTCTGGTCGCCGTGAGGCGCTGGGCGACCAGCGCGAAGCGTCTAGCGACTTCCCGGCTGCGCCGCAGCCAGTGCCCGTACTGTGGGTTTCCCCTGAATCCGGGTTTGCTCGCGGCAGGCCAGGCAAACGGTGCGGGCGGCCCGGCCTGGCACTGCCCCGGTTGCGGACGCGGGCTCTCCTCGACCTGTTCCCATTGCGGCCAGGCCGGCCTGGCCGAGACCCCCTACTGCCGTCACTGCGGCAAACCGAGGGACTGAGCCGTCGGCGGGCGCGGCCCGCGGGTCTCGCCTCTCGACCAGGAGAAGGAAAATGAGTGGCCGCGCTGGAAGACAGGCCACCCATTGGGCTTCCGACGACCTGGCCTTTGAGAGGAGCCGCCCCATTGGGTCCGACGCGGGTGGAGTCGTTCATCAGCAGCCTGAGGCCGCCGGAAGCGGGAGCCGGCCGCACGGTCTCCGGCTGGCTCGTCGGCAGCCCCGTGCTGCTGCTCTGCGTCATCCTCGCCGTGCGCTCCGGTCTGGCCGCCGCCCTGGGCACGGCTGTGCTGGTGGCCGCGGGCGTCCTGGCCCTCAGCGTGCTCCGGCGGGTCTGGAGCGTACCGGCGCCGGCGGGCCTGGCCTGGTGGAGCGAACCGGCCGTGGGTGGTTTCCTGGTCGGTCTGGCCTGCGCCATCGCTTGGACGGTCCTGGGCGGACCGGGGTGGGGCGCCCGGCTGAGCCTTCTTGTGGCCGTCGGTCTCTGGATGACGGCCGCCGAGATGACCGTCTCGTCCGACGGGAGGGCCTACGCCCTGGCCCCGGTGGTGGCGTTCTTTTCCCTCTTAGGCCTGGGCGGCCTGGGCTTCGCCACCGGCGCGGGCGTCCTCTACTTCCTGGGACAGCCCCTGGCTGTGGTCGTGGTTGCCGCCGGTCACTTCGCCGCGAGCGCGGCCGGTGGCCGGAGGGAGCCCGGTCTCGCCCGCCTGAGCTTCGTCGCGGCCGCCGTAGTGATGGTTGTTCTGGCTTGGGTAGACTTGGTCTAGGGAGGATGTCCGTTGAGTCCTAAGAAACGCAAGAGCGGTATCTTCGCCGACCGCGGTCCGGCTCGCCCGGGCGCGGGAAGGAAGGGCGCCGTGGTGGGGCAGGCCAAGGCCGGCCCGGCGAAGGTCGCTAAGAAGGCCGCGCGACCTCTGGCCGAACTCCAGGAGCGACTCGCGAAGGAGGGCCGGCAGAGGGGCGGTCCCCGTCTGGGTTGGCGCCAACGCGTGGCCAAGGCCCTGCCCCTATTTGGGTTCATCCGCGTGGCTGAGATCGGCCTGGCCATCATCATCATCGGCACGGTGACAATGATCTGGATTTGGCCGCAGCTTAAGGTGTGGGGGATATTCGCCGCCATCATCGGTTTCATCCTCATGCGCAACGGCGACAAATGGATCAAAGGGGAGGAGTAGGGGTGGGCGACCTCGTGTACGAGATCGGGCGCAGCCTCTATGTGAATCTGACCAACCGTTGCGTCAACGACTGTGTCTTCTGCCTTCGACGGACGGGACCGGGTGTGGCGGGGGCCAGCCTCTGGCTGGCGAGTGAGCCGCCGGCGGCCGAGTACGTGGCGGCTGTGCGTGAGCGCGACCCTTCCCGCTACGATGAGGTCGTGTTCTGCGGGTACGGGGAGCCGCTGCTGCGGGCCGATGTCCTGGCCGAGGTGGCTCGTTTCATCCGGGCGAACTCGAAGACCCCCCTCCGTGTCGACACCAACGGCCTCGGGAATCTGGCCCTGGGTCGCGACGTCTTGCCGGAACTGGTGGGCTTGGTCGACACCTTCTCCATCAGCCTGAACGCCCAGGACGGGGCCCTCTACGACGATCTGTGCCAGCCGACCTTCGGCCCGCGGGCCTACCCGGCCCTCCTCGCCTTCGCCCGGGATGCGGTCCGCCTGTTTCCAAGGGTCATCCTCACGGTGGTGGACGTACCGGAGGTCGACCTTGACGACTGCGCCAGGATAGCCTCCGAGCTGGGGGCGGAGTTCCGCGTCCGGGAGTACATCGACTCAGGCCACCGCGACCTCGAGGAGGGTGGCCCCCGGTCGGTGGCCGACCCGGGCCTGGGCGATCCGGCAGGAGGCCAAAGCCCACCCGCGAAGTCTGGCGAGTAGGCGAGTTGCAGCCGGAGGGGGTAACCCGCATCGTGGTTGACGATTCCAGGGCCGGTCCTGTCTGCGGGCCGGCGGGCGCTCGTCCGGGAGCTTCTTGTGGGCCGGGGATGGACCTGCCGCCCGAACTGCCCGAGCACCGCCCGTCGGGTGGTGAGCGACGCGCCCGTTTCATCACCATCTCCGACCGCGAGATTCGCCCGCTCTACGGGCCGGAGGACGTGGCCGGGCTCGACGCCGAAGAGGACCTTGGCCTGCCCGGTGAGTACCCCTACACCCGGGGAGTCTACCCGACCATGTACCGGGGCCGGCTCTGGACCATGCGCCAGTTCGCCGGGTTCGGGACGGCCGAGCAGTCGAACGCCAGGTATAAGTACCTTTTGAACCACGGGCAGACCGGTCTGTCGGTGGCTTTCGACTTCCCGACCCTGCTCGGGCTGGACTCCGACAATCCGCGTTCTGAGGGCGAGGTCGGCCGCCTCGGCGTGGCCGTCGATACTCTGGCCGACATGGAACTGCTCTTCGACGGCATCCCGCTCGACAAGGTCTCGACGTCGATGACCATCAACGCCCCGGCTGCCGTCGTCTGGGCCATGTACATCGCCGTGGCCGAGAAGCAGGGCGTTCCGTCCGAGGCCCTCACCGGGACCATCCAGAACGACATCCTCAAGGAGTACACAGCCCAGAAGACCTTCATCTTCCCGCCGACGCCCTCCATGCGCCTCATCACCGACACGTTCGCCTTCGGGGCCGAGCGGGTGCCGCAGTGGAACACCATCAGCATCAGCGGGTACCACATCCGGGAGGCCGGGTCCACGGCCGTGCAAGAACTGGCCTTCACCCTGGCCGACGGGTTCGAGTACGTCCGGGCGGGCAAGGCGGCCGGCCTGGACGTGGACGCCTTCGCCCCGCGCCTATCGTTCTTCTTCAACTCCCACTCCGACTTCTTCGAGGAGATAGCCAAGTACCGGGCGGCCCGCCGCATCTGGGCCCGGGGCATGAAGGAGCGCTACGGGGCGAAAGACCCCCGTTCGTGGATGCTGCGCTTCCACACCCAGACGGCCGGCGTCTCGCTCACGGCCCAGCAGCCGGAGAACAACATCGCGCGCACGGCCTACCAGGCCCTGGCCGCCGTCCTCGGGGGTACGCAGTCGCTCCACACCAACTCGATGGACGAGGCCATGGCCCTGCCGGGCGAGAAGGCCGTCAAGATCGCCCTCCGGACGCAGCAAGTGCTCGCCGAGGAGACCGGGGTGACCAACACCATCGACCCGCTCGCCGGGTCCTACTTCGTGGAGCACCTCACCGACCAGATGGAGAAGGAGGCCCTGGCCTACTTCGACCGCATTGAAGCTCTGGGCGGCGTGGTCCCGGCCATCGAGAAGGGCTTCTTCCAGCGGGAGATAGCCGACGCCGCCTACCGCTACCAGCGGCAGGTCCAGTCGGGCGAACTCAGCGTCGTCGGGGTCAACCGGTTCGTGGAGAAGGACCGGGCCCGCATCGAACTGATGAAAGTCTCGCCGGAGGTGGAGGGGCGCCAGCTGGCCCGGCTGGCGGAGGTCAAGGCCAAGCGCGACGCCGGGGCGGTGAGGGACGTCCTCACCGAGGTCCGGGCGACCGCCCGGGGCCGGGGCAACCTGATGCCCGTCTTCCTCCGGGCCGTCAAGGCCTACGCGTCATTGGGCGAGATAGTGGACGTCCTGCGCGAGGAATTCGGGACGTACCGCGAGCCAGCGATCTTTTGAACCATCCGGCCGGACCATCCGGACCCGTCCGGATTTGGTCGGCCTGGAGGAGGACGACGATGACCCAAGGCAAGGTGAGAGTCCTGGTGGCCAAGCCGGGGCTCGACAGTCATGACCGCGGGGCGAAGGTCATCGCCCGCGCCTACCGCGACGCGGGGATGGAGGTCGTCTACACGGGCCTGCACCAGAGCCCGGAAGAGATAGTCGAGGCCGCCGTCCAGGAGGACGTCGACGTCGTCGCGCTCAGCATCCTGTCCGGCGCGCACCTGGCGCTGGTGGCCAAGGTCGTGGGCCTGCTGCGGGGGCGGCAGGTCGATGATGTGCTGCTCCTGGTCGGGGGCATCATCCCCGACGAGGACGTCGAACCGCTCAAGGCGGCCGGGGCGGCCGGGGCCTTCGGCCCGGGCTCCAATCTCGATGAGATTGTGGCCTTCACTCTCGCCAACATTCGGCGCCGCGGAGCGTAGGGACAGGATATGGAACTCGCCGACAAGCTCCTGGCTGGTGACCGGCGGGCCCTCGCCCGCGCCATCACCCTGACCGAGAACGAGGACCCCGCCGCCGCGGAACTGGCGGCGGCTATCTACCCCCAGACCGGGCGGGCCCGGGTCGTGGGGGTCACCGGTCCGCCCGGGGCCGGCAAGAGCACCATCGTCGACGGTCTCACCTACCTCTACCGCCAGTCCGGGCAGCGCGTGGCCGTGGTGGCCATCGACCCGACGAGTCCGTTCAGCGGGGGGGCCATCCTGGGCGACCGCATCCGGATGAGGCGGGGGACCGTCGACCCCGGCGTGTTCATCCGCAGCCTGGCCACGCGCGGCCACCTCGGTGGGCTGTCCTGGCACACCGGCTCGGTGATCCGGCTGCTCGACGCGGCCGGGTTCGACGCGGTGATCGTCGAGACGGTGGGAGCCGGCCAGTCCGAGATCGAAATCATGCGGCACGCCGAGACGACGGTCGTCGTCCTGGTTCCGGGGCTCGGCGATGAGGTCCAGGCCGCCAAAGCAGGCATCCTGGAGATAGCGGATGTGCTGGTGGTCAACAAGGCCGACCTCGCGGGCGCCGACCGCCTGGCCAAGGAACTGGATATGATGCTCAAGCTGGGGCAGCCGCCCGGGGCCGCGTCGGGAGAGGCTTGGGTGCCGCCCATCGTCAAGACCGTGGCCACCTCGGACGAGGGCCTGGCCGACCTCATGGCGGCGACGGAGAGGCATCAGAGGTACCTAGCCGAGAGCGGCCGGTTCGAGACCCGGCGCCGGCGCGAGTTGACGGCCGAGGTGCGCGGGCTCGTGCGGGAGCTTGCCGGACAAGCCGCCTGCGCCTGGGCCGAGACGGCCGGCCGGTGGGAGCGGGCCGTCACGGCGGTGGTGGCCCGGCAGTCGGACCCCCGGACGGCCGCCGGCGGGCTTGTGCGCGAGTTCCTGGAGAGACGATAGGGCGAACCCAGACGACCTTCGCTGTCGAGAGGGAGGATACCGGAATGCCGTTCCGGCCTAGCGAGGAACACGAGAGCTTGAGGCATCGCATCCGCGAGCTTTCCGAGAAACACTTCAAACCCCGTGCGGCCCACCACGACGAGACCGGAGAGTTTCCCGCCGCGAACGTCCGCATCCTGGCCGAGGGGGGCTTCATCGGGATGAACCTGCCCGAGGAGTACGGCGGGGCCGGGCTTGACATGCTCTCCCACGCCATCTGCGTGGAGGAAATAGCTCGCTGCTGCGCGACGACCGCCGTCATCTTCGAGGTCCACAACACCCTGCATTCCGAGACCATCGTGAAGTTCGGCACAGAGGAGCAGAAGAGGCGGTACGTGCCGGCCCTGGCCGGCGGCGAGAAGCTGGGGGCTTTCTGCCTGACGGAGCCGGAGGCGGGTTCCGACGCCGGGGGCCTAAAGAGCGTGGCTAGGCTGGAGGGCGACCACTACGTCATCGACGGCCAGAAGTGTTTTATCACCAACGGCGACGTGGCCGACCTCTACCTCATCATGGCCCTCACCGACCCGGCCAAAGGTACCCGGGGCATCACCTGCTTCATCGTGGAGAAGGGGACGCCCGGCCTGTCGTTCGGGAAGCCGGAGGACAAGATGGGCATCCGGGGCTCAAGCACCACGGATGTGTTCATGGACAAGGTCAAGGTGCCGGTCGCCAACCGCCTGGGGGCCGAGGGCGAGGGGTTCAAGATCGCCATGGCCGCCCTCGACGCCGGCCGCATCGGCATCGGGGCCCAGGCCCTGGGCATCGCCCAGGCCGCCTATGAGGCCTCCGTTACTTACGCCAAGGAGCGCGTGCAGTTCGGCAAGCCCATCGCTGAACTACAGGCCATCCAGTGGATGATCGCCGACATGGCGACGGACATCGCGGCCGCCCGCCTTCTCCTCTACCGGGCGGCTGAACTCTACGACCAGCCCGGGCGGCACACGGCCGAGATCGCCATGGCCAAGCTGAAGTGCGCCGAGGTGGCCATGCACCACACGGTGAAGGCCGTCCAGATTCACGGCGGCAACGGGTACATGCGGGAGTACGGGGTGGAGCGCCTGATGCGAGACGC
>CALMHV010000413.1 GCA_937863905.1 uncultured Bacillota bacterium | reverse complement strand
CCGGACCCGGCGTCAGAACAACCGCCTGCCCGACTACGGCCGCCTCCTACCTCGCTGCGGCCAGAGCGGCCTTTTCGGGAGCGGCGGACCAGAGCTACCAGGAGATGAAGGCCCTCCTCGGGAAGCTGTAGCCCATGCGGAAGCTCCTCTTCACTGTCCTAGCGGCCCTCATCATCGCTGCTCTTCCGGGGCTCGGCGCTCCGGTCCGGGCGACCGGACCCATCCAGGCCGGGAGCATTGCCCAGCCGCCTTTCTGGGATATCTACGGCCACGTTGCCGCACCGGAACTGACCATCCTGGGGGCCCTCGGTATCTACACCGGCTACACCGGGCTCGGTGGTCGCGCCGACCCCGATGGTCTCATCACCCGGGCCCAGTTCGCCAAGGTCCTCGTCGTGGCCGCGGGCAAGGGCGGCACAGCCGAGCGCCTGATGAGTCTCAAACCGGCCTATAGGGACGCCATCCCGCCCTGGGCCTGGGGGTACGTGAACTGCGCCGCCTTCTCGGGTCTTGTCGGGGGTTATCGCGACGGGACTTTCCGGCCGGACGAGCCGGTGACCTACGGTGAGGCCGTGACGATGCTCATCCGGGCCGTCCCGGGGCACCGGGTTCGGGTCAGGCTGGGCGGCTGGCCCTACAACTACGTTTTCTACGGCCTCGACCAGGGTTTCACGGGGACCGTGGACCTGAGCCTCGCCCAGGTGCCCTGCACCCGCGGGGACATGGCCCGGATGCTCTGGGCCACGCTGCAGGTGGACCCTCTCGACGCCACCGGCTTGCCGGATGCGGGCGGTGCGTTGCTGGAGACGGACCTCCGCGTGTTCGAGCACGTCCTGCAGCGGGTGGACCTCGCGGCCGGCTGGCTCGAACTCGGCCCCGAGCCCGGTCACCGGCTGACCCTGGCGGAGAAAGTCTACGTGATCGGGGCCGACGCCTGGATGCCGGTGGGCGGCCGGACGGAGGATTGGGCGCGGTACCAGTCGCTGCTCGGGCAGACCGTGCTCGTCGTGACCGACGGGCCTCCGGCCGGCGGCGGCCAGGTCGTCTACATGGAGCGGAAGACGGGGGACGTTACGGGCGGCATCTACGAGGGGACCGGCCTTGACGCCTCGGGTGGCGCCTTTCTGATACTGGACAAAGGGGAAGAGGTTGGCGAAATCCCGTACGGGGGTCCGGTGCCCGTGGGCCTCAACGGCGACGAGACTACCCCCCACACGGAAGCCGACCTCCTGCCCGGGGATTGGATCTGCGTGAACCTCGACGACTCGGGCCGGGCCATCCGCATCTCGGCTTTCCGCTGGGACCTCATCCGCGAGCCGGTCGGCGGGGACTTCGCGCCCGGTCACGAGGACTACATCGCCGGCCCGGCGGCGAAGTCCTCGGCGGGGGCCGACAC
>CALMHV010000412.1 GCA_937863905.1 uncultured Bacillota bacterium | reverse complement strand
TCGGCCGCCGGCGGCGTGGAAAGACACACCGTGTAGGTGTCCCCGTACGAGCCGACCTGGACGGTAAGAGGCTCGCCGCCGATGACGAGGCCGGCGTCATTGTCGGTGATGGTCACGCTCACCGGGGCGATGGCCACTCCGGTGTAGCTCCCGCCCGAGGCGCTGTGGCCTATCGCCGCCGTGTGGTTCCCTTCGACCAGGGCGTCATCGACGGCGACGACGGTGATGAGTTGAGGCACGTTCCAGTCGGCGGTGGTAAAGGTCAGGGTGGCGAACTGACCGGGGCCGGCCCCGGCGTTCAAGGTTATCCTGTCCGCCGGCGAGGCCGTGGCCGTGATGGTCACCGTTCCGGACGGCTGGCGGACCAGGACGACGGTGTAGGTGTCGGTCGAACCCGGCTGCCCGGGCGCCGCTCCCTCGGTCACCGTGGTCGAAGCGTCGGTCTCGGCGAGGGTGACCGCGGGGAGGTCGTTGTCGGTCACGGTCACCGAGACGCTCCGGATGACGACGCGGTCGTAGGCGCCACCACCGGCGGTGTGGGTGATGGTCCCCGGGTGCGTCCCCTCGACGATGGCGTCGTCGTTCGCGCTCACCGTGACCGTCTGGGCCACGTTCCAGTTCGAGGTGGTGAAGGTCAGGGTGGCGACCGGGCCGGGAGCCCCACCGCCGGTGGCCAGGGCGAGGCAGCCGTCGGGTGCGGTCGTCAGGCTGAGGGTGACGGCGCCGGAAGGCTGGCGCCCCAGGACCACGGTGTAGGTGTCGGTGGCGCCCGGAGTCCCGGGGGCGGCGCCCTCGGTGACCCGGGTCGAGCCGGCGCTCTCGGTGACGGTCACGACGGGAAGGTCGTTATCGGTCACCGACACGGCGACCTCGGGGATGCTCCCCAAGTCGTACCCGCCGCCGCTCGGGGTATGGGTGATGGTGGCGACATGCAGGCCCTCGACCACGGTGTCGTCGATGGCCCGCACGGTGATGGTCTGCGGGGTGGCCCAGTTGGCCGTGGTAAAGGTCAGGGTCGTGCTGGCGCCGGGAGTGCGGCCCGGAGCCGCCACGGTGATGGTCCCGGTCGGCGAGACGGCAGCCGTGACGGTCACGGTGCCGCTCGGCTCGGTGTTCAGGACGAGCGTGTAGGTATCGGAGTATCCCGGCGCGCTCGAAGCGGCGCCCTCGGTCACGGCGGTGGCGCCGTCGCTCTCAGTGATGGTCGCCTTCGGGACGTCGTTATCGGTGATCTGGGCGGTGACGCCGGCGATGGCGCACCCGGTGTAACCGCCGCCGCTCGCCCCGTGGATGATGACCCCGGGGTGCGGGGTTCCTTCGACGATGGTGTCGTCAACCGCCTGGACGGTGAAGGTCTGGGGCGTGCTCCAGTTGGCCGGGGTGAAGAGAAGGATGAGGCCGCCGAGGCCGTTGTCGGCCGCGACTTGCTGGGATGGGTTCGCGGCGATGGTCACGTCCCCGCAGGGCTCGTGGTCGAGGACCACGGTGTAGGTGTCGGAGTAGCCGGCCTCGCCGGGCAAGGCGCCTTCGGTCACGCTTGTGACCTGGTCGGTCTCGACGACGGTCACGCTGGGGAGGTCGTTGTCGGTGACATAAGCGGTCACGCCGCCCCAGGCCAGAGCGTCATAACCGCCGCCGCTCGTGGCGTGGGTGATGGTCCCGGTGTGGGGGCCTTCGACGACCGAGTCGTCGACGGCGGCCACGGTCACTGTCTGGGGCGCGTTCCAGTTCTGGATGGTAAAGGTCAGCGTGGCGGCGCCTCCGAACTGTCCGCCCGCCCCGCCGGACGACACGACCACCGGGCCCGACGCCGTGACGTCTAGCGTGACGTCGCTGTTGGGCACATGGGTGAGGACGACGGTGTAAGCGTCGGTCGCGCCCGGGTTCGGGACGACGACGCCTTCCGTCACGTTGGTCGAACCGCCGCTCTGGATTATGGAAACCCCGGGGATGTCGTCACAGGTGACGTCGACAAGGACGCTGTCTATGGCGCAATCCGTGTACCCGCCGCCCGAGGCGGAGTGGGAAATAGCCCCCGTGTGGAGGCCCTCGATGATCTCATCGTCGTAGGCCCTCACGGTCACCGTCTGGGGCGTGGACCAATTGGCGGTGGTGAAAGTCAGGGTGGCCGCGGCCCCCGGCGGAGAACCGCCCGCGCTCACCAGCGTCTGGCTCGCCGCGCTCACGGTGAGGCTCACCTCGGCGCAGGGCTGGTGATCGAGGACCACCGTGTAGGTGTCGGTCGCGCCCGGGGCGGGCGCAACAGCGCCCTCGGTCACCGCGGTGGCGCCGCCGGTCTCGGTCACGGTCACGCTCGGCAGGTCGTTGTCGGTGATGG
>CALMHV010000411.1 GCA_937863905.1 uncultured Bacillota bacterium | reverse complement strand
CCGGTCCAGGGCCTCATCCGGGCCTGCGCGGTCGTCCTGGGTTCCTCTTCCCTGGCCTACCGGGTGACCTGGCCGGGGACGGTGGAGGCGAGCACGGTCGTGAACGACGTCTCCTACTACCTGTCGGGCACGACCCTCTGCCGGGTAGTTGCCGAATACGTCGTCACTGCCCCCGACCTAGCACCTCCCCTGACGATAGTCACGACCGGGGGAACCCCTGTCGCCGCCATGATCACGACGTTCACCGTCACGCCGGTCACAGGAACGAGCGCGGTTTCAATGTCGGTCACGGCGGACGACGGGCACGGCGGGATAATGACCACGTTCACGAGCTGCAATCCCCGAAACACCGGCCCGTAACCGGGCCCCGGAGCGGGAGTGGGGCTAGCCCACGCGGACCAGGATGGTCCCTGGGCGGTCGGTAAGCGTTCCTAGGCGGGAGCACCAGTAGTCGGTGCCTCCCGCTTTCTCGTTTCCAAGGCGGGTGAGGCCGGCCCGGACGAGGCCGGTGAAGCCGGCGGCGCGGTCGGGCGGAACGGCGACCAGGAGCCCGCCCGAGGTCATCGGATCGGCCAGGAGCAGGCGCCGCCAAAGTCCTGGCGCCGCGGCCCCGCCACCCTCGAAGCGCAGGTCCACGCGGCCGGCCACGAACTCCAGGTTGCGGCGGGCGCCGCCGGGAAAAGCGTCGGGTCCGCGGGCGGCCAAGGCGAGGGCCCCGGGGATGACGGGGACCGCCGAGGCGTCTATCTCCGCCCCCGTGCCCGAAGCGAGCACGAGGTTCGAGAGGTGGCCGAGCAGGCCGAAGCCCGTGACGTCGGTGGCCGCCGTGGCTCCGGCGGCGAGGGCCGCGTCGCGACCGTAGGCGTTCAGGGTCGTGAGAACGGCGGTGAACTCCGCCAGGTCGGCGGGGGGCAGGCCTTCCCGCTTGAGGGCCGTCGTGAGGAGACCGCCGCCGATGGGTTTGGTCAGGAACAGGACGTCGCCCGGGCGCCCGCCCGACTGGAACAGGAGTTCGGAGCGGCGGGCGAGGCCCGTGACCGCCAGGCCGTACTTGGGCTCGGGGTCGTCGATGGAGTGGCCGCCGAGAAGCGCCACTCCGGCCTCGGTGAGTTTATCGCGGCCACCCCGCAAAATGGCGACCAGGACCTCCGGACCAAAGGGTCCGTCCGCCCCGGGCCGGGCGGTCCCGGCGGGCCGGCGGAGTCTGGCGGCCGGGAAGGCAACGAGATTCAGCGCGGTGACGGGCCGGGCGCCCATGGCGTAGATGTCGGACAGCGAGTTCGCCGCGGCGGCCTGGCCGAAGGCATAGGGGTCGTCCAGGACCGGGGTGATGAAGTCCACGGTCTGGACGAGGACGGTGTCGCCCGCCGCCGGAGCGGCCGCGCCCGTCAGCGAGAAGACGCCGGCGTCCTCCATGTCCGGGTAGAGGCCTTCGAGAACCTGAACCAGGTCCCCGGGGGGCAGCTTACAGGCTCAGCCCGCCTTGGCCGTCAGCGACGTGAGGCGGATCGCCTCCGCGCGGCGGTCGGTCGGACCGCTGCTGTCAGGTCTGGACACCGGGGTAACCTCCTCCCGCAAGCTCGAGCAGCTCCCCCACGACCCGGGCGAGGGTGTCGACCTCGTCGTCACCCACGCTCCGGAAGTCGAGGAGCAGGGCTTGTCCGTGGCGCCGCCCGATGACGGGCGGGTCGGCGGAGGCCAGACGCCGCCAGGCCTCGTCCGCGCCGAGTCCGGGATGTTCCAGGCGGATGGCCCAGCTCGGCAATTCGGCGCCGGGCAGGCTCCCGCCTCCCGCCTCGGCGGTGGAAGCGACCACCTTCAAGGTCGGGGCGGCCCCGGAGGCGGCCGGCGTTGCCGCTGGCCGCCCCTGGGCGCCGGCAGCCAGGCGGCGACGGATGAGGCGTAGAGTTCGCGCCGCCCGCCGGCGGACGACCTCGGCGGGCTCGGTCAGCGCCCGGAGGACCGGGACCCGGCTCAGGGCCGTCTGGGGGCTGGCGTAGAGCCGGAGAGTGGCCTCCAGGGCGGCCAGGGTGAGCTTGTCCGGCCGGAGACACCGTAGAATGGGGTCGGCCCGCAGGCCGGCAATGATGCGCCCGTTGCCGGCGATGATGCCGCATTGCGGGCCTCCGAGGAGCTTGTCCCCGCTGAAGGTGACGACCGCCACCCCCTCCGCCAGGGCTTCGCGGGCCATAGGCTCGCCTGTCGCTCCCAGGGGTCCGAGTTCCAAGAGCAGACCGGAGCCCAGGTCTTCCAGCACGGGGATGTCCGCGGCCCGGGCGAGGGCGACGACTTCGGCGCGGGGCGGCCGGGAAGCGAAACCGACTATCCGGTAGTTGCTCGGGTGGACGAGGACGACGGCCGCCGGGACGACGGGACCCGCGAGGGCCCGCCGGTAGTCCTCGGCCGTGGTCCGGTTGGTGGTGCCGACCTCGAGAAGGGAGACGCCGGCCTCGGCCATGATGTCGGGAAGGCGGAACGACTCGCCTATCTCGACCAGTTCGCCGCGAGAGATGACCACGGAACGGCCGCGAGCCAGGTGCCTCAGAACGAGCCACACGGCCGCGGCGTTGTTGTTCACGACGAGGGCGTCCTCGGCGCCGGTGAGTCCGGTGAGAAGGCTCCTCGTGTGGCCCTGACGGCTCGCCCGCTCACCGTCCGCCAGTTCGAGTTCGAGGTTCACGTGGCCGCCCGCGAGCGAGACGGCGAGGACCGCCTCCGGGGCCAGGCGGGCCCGGCCCAGGTTCGTGTGGAGGACCACCCCGGTGGCGTTGATGACCCGCCGGAGCGACGGCCGGGCGGCCGCCTCCAGGACGCGGCTTGTGGCCAGCACGGCCAGATGCAGGAGGTCCGCCCGGGAGAGGGCGGGGAGGGAAGACGGCGTCTCCGCCGGCGAAAGGTCCGAGCGAAGCCGGGCGAGAGCCAAGCGCGCCGCCCGGGCGATGGCGTCGGGGGCCGGCCCGGGTGTCCCGGCGGCCGCCCCAGCCCGGCCGGTAGCCGCGCCGCTCGCCGGACCCGAGGCCTCCAACACGGCCCGAACGACTTTGTCCACCGAGGGCAAGGCCTGGAGAGTCCTCCGCAGGGGTTCCTTGGTCATGACGCACCTCCGGCATCGGGGTGTTTCACCCGCAGGTCCCCTCTCCTCTGCGTCACCTTATCACGGTCGAACAACTCCAGGAGCGGCAGGGCGAACTTGCGGGTCGCCCCGATGAGATCGCGGAAGGCCGCGACGGTGATGGACCCGTTGTCTCGGAGATGGTCCTCCAGGCGGGCGCGGGCCAGGGCCAAGGTGTCCCGGTGGAAGACGGGGGCTCCGGAGAGGGCGCCGGCAACCCCGGTGAGGCAGACGACTTCGCCCTCCTCGAAGAGAACCTCGAGGGCCGCCGGGGCGAAATCGCCGGAAAGTTCGGCCCAGGGGGGTGGCGTGAAGCCCGCGCCCCGCAGGGTCGACGAGACCTCCGCGATGGCCCGGGCCAGGGCTTCGGGCCGCTTCGCGCTCCAGGAGGCCAGGCGGACGCGTCCCGCGTCGAGAACGATGAGGCCGTCGCCGGCGAAGGAGGCGAGCCACGCCGCCGGGGCGAGCTTGCGGCCCTCGAGCCAACTCCGCAGCCCTTCCCGTCCCAGGGTGGCCAGGTGCGGTCTCGCCTCGTGCTGCGCCTGGAGGAGACGGAGAGCTTCCGAGCACACCTTCTGGTAGAAGGTCTCGTCCGCGACATGCTGCCCTCCGGCCAGGACCCGGATGCCGGGAGGCGGGCTCGCCAGGGCGGTGGCCGCCTCCCGGCGGGCCGCCTTGGAGCGCGGGCGGTCTCCGGTCACGGAGGACAGGTCGGGCCGAAGGACCCGGCCGCCCCCGATGGTACGGGCCGGCGAGTAGGTGCGGATAACGAAGGCCTGGCCCGAGGCGAGGGCCAGGCTGGACTCGGCCTCGAAGACGACGGGAGTCTCCTCCCCGGGACGAAGAGCGCGACCCTCCGGCAGGATGACGCGGCCCAGCGTTTCGGACGTCCCGGCGTGCAGGCGCACCCGGGTCAGGTCGGAGAGGGGCGCCGCGGCCGTGGACAAGAGGCGGAGTTGGAGGCCGACCACCCGGGAGGGGTTGAGGTGGCCGGGTTCAGCGGCGACGCGGCCGCGAAGGGCTTCCGGCCTCAGGTCGCCCACAAGGTTCAGAGCGGCGCGTTCACCCGCGGTCGCGGAGGGCACAGGCCGGCCGTGGACCTCCACGCGCCGCACCCGGGCGGGCGTCCCGCCCGGCTGAATCTCCAGACGCTGGCCTGGGCTGATACGCCCGGAGGCGACGGTGCCGGTGACCACGACGCCGAACCCCGGCCGGAGAAAGGCCCGGTCGATGGCCAGCCGGGCGGGACCGGGTGAGGCCGGGTCAGCGGTCGCCGCCGCCCGCCCCACGTTCTCGACCGCGCCCGCCAGGGCCGCGAGGAGGGCGTCCAGACCCTCGCCGGTATGGGCCGAGACGGGAATCACAGGACAACCGGCCAGGACGGTGCCGGCGAGATACTCGGACAAGGCGGACGCGGCCGGCGCGACCTCCGCCGCTTCGACGGTGTCGATCTTGGTCAGAGCGGCGACACCCGACCGGACGCCCAGAAGACCCAGGATATCGAGGTGCTCCCTGGTCTGAGGGGCCACGCCCTCCCGCGCGTCGACAACGAGAAGGACGACGTCCACGCCCGTGGCCCCGGCCAGCATGTTCTTGATAAACCGCTCGTGCCCGGGGACATCGATGACGCTGCAGGTCTGACCGGTGGGCAGAGTGAGGGGGGCGAAGCCCAGTTCGATGGATATTTCCCGGGCCTTCTCCTCGGGAAGGCGGTCGGTGTCAACGCCGGTGAGAGCCTTCACCAGCGCGGTCTTGCCGTGGTCCACATGACCGGCGGTGCCGATGACGCTAGGGAGGCTGATGGCGAGTCCCTCGCATTTGGCGGGAGCATGTGGGAATCGAACCCACCGCGGGCCCAAGGCCCGCCACGGGATTTGAAGTCCCAGGAGCCCACCAGGGTCCCATCTGCTCCCGCTCGGTCCGCCGCTAGTCTTCGCCAACCGGTCCCGCTACTTCCTTTGGGCCTCCCCGAGAATGTGGGGACAAGAGAGGCATTCCTTGCAGCGGATGCAGTCGCTGGAGTTCGCGTCCCGGGGGGGCTCCAGGCCCATGGGGCAGGTCTCGGAGCACTTCCCGCAGGACCGGCAGCCGGTGCGATCGGCCTCGACGCGGACGCGACTCCACCGGTTGGTCAGGCCGTACATCGCTCCGAGCGGGCAGGCGAACCGGCAGAAGGGACGGCTCAGGGCCATCGCCGCGACGACGAAGACGGCCAGAAGGCCTAGCTTCAGCCAGAAGAGGCCGCCCACCAGAGCGCGGAGCGGGGGCGAGATGGCCAGCCACGGCAGACCGGCCTCGAGCGTCCCGGCCGGGCAGAGTTTGCAGAACCACGGCTCCAGCGTGATGAAAGGGATGACCAGAAACAGCACGACCAGGACGACGTACTTGACCCACCCGTAACGGCGGGTGTTCACGCGGAGCTTGGTGCGGGGCCAGGGCACGCGGTAGAGGAGATCCTGGACCCACCCGAACGGGCAGAGCCAGCCGCAACTCATCCGACCCCAGATGGACCCGACGACCCCCAGAAACCCGATGACGAAGAGCGGCACCTGCCGGATGATGACGAAGTGCTGGATGGTCCCGATGGGGCAGGCCCCTATGGCCAGGGGGCACCCGTAGCAGTTGAAGACGGGGTAGCTCAGACACTTCAGCCGGGCGGCCAGCCCGGGGACGAACCCGGCGTTGGCCAGCACGGCGGCCACGGCCTGGGTGAGGTCGCGGCGGGGACTCATCGCCCGAGCCCCAGGCACGACAGACAGAGGAGAAGGGCGTTCCGCAGGACCTCGACTGTCTCGTGGCGGGTAAGGCCCCAGACCAGCAGGCCGCCGAAGACGACGGCCGGCCAGCCGCGG
>CALMHV010000410.1 GCA_937863905.1 uncultured Bacillota bacterium | reverse complement strand
TAGAAGACACCGTAGATGAGGGTCACGATGAACAGGAGGCTGAAGACCCAGCTGAGCGCGGCGATCGGGCGTTTCTTCCGGCTGCGGACCTCCCACGGCAAGGAGTGCCAGTAGCGCCCCTCGTCTCTTTCCGCCTCCTCGACCAGGCGACGGGACAGCCAGACCTGGAGCGCGGCCAGGGCGACCAGCGTGGCGCCGGAAGCCAAGATCAGCTGCCAGAAATGGCTGAAAAGGGCCTGCGCCATTTCTTCACCCCCGAGGCAGGGGTTCTGCGGCCACCCGCGCCGACCTGCCGGCTTCCCGGTTCTCAGAACCCACCGCACCGCCCGCACTGGGCGCACGTCGAACGCGGATTCACGTAGAGGCGGCGCCCCGCCATGAGCTGGATCGGGCTGGCCCGACGGCAAAGGGTCGCCGGCAGCCAAGCCGCCAGGTAGAACGAGACCACGGCGAGGACGAGGGCCCAGATGAAGTCCGATCCTGAAAGGAAGAGCGGGACCTCTGAGGCGCGGTCAAGGAAGTTGACCAGGAAAGACCCGCCGAGTACGCCCAGAACGGCGCCCCCGGCGGCCATGAAAACCCCCTCCAGGAGGAGCAGGAGGAAGACCTCGTCGTCCTCGGCGCCGAGAGCTTTGACGACCCCGAGTTGGACCTTCCGCTGCAGCAAGGACAGGAGCATCACGTTGAAGACACCCAGACCCGCCAGGACGAAGACCGTGGCCAGGATAACGCGGCCAGGCGAGAGGAACCCGCCCGCAGCCGCCAGAGCCCTGGCCGCCGGCAGGTCGGACCACCAGACGGACGCCCGGGGAAAGAGGTCGGTCACCCTTCCGAGCAGCCGGTCGTTGTCGCCCGGTTGCCGCTCCCAGACGGCCACGGCGTTCGGGGCGGGCAAAGGCGAGCCGGGCAAGGCCCCGCCGGACCGCAGGGCCAGGAGGTCGTCCAGCCGCATAACCACGGCGTTCCCGAGCAACGCGTCCGCGGCCGCCGGGCCCTCGACGAACCCAGCGACCCTGAATGTCGCGCCGGCGAAGCCCGAGCGAGCCTGTTCACCCACCTTCACCCCATCGCCGAGAGCGACCTTCCCCGCCTTGGCGACAGTCGCCGGAACGAGGACCTCGCCCTGAAGCGGAAACGACGGCAGGCCGTCCCCGGACCAGAGGCGGCTCCCCTCCCGGAGGCCGACGACCCAGAGCGTCCCCAGGCTGGTCGAGGCCTGCCAGCGATCGAAGGTCTCGAAAGCGCCGGCCGGGGCAACCCATTTCAGGCTGTCGACCGGCTGACTGTCGGGCAGGTCGATGCCGAAGGCCAGGACGTCCGCCGGCAGGACCAGAGGCTCGGTGCGCCGCGACGTGTTCGCGGCCGTCCCGTGAAACGACGCCGCCAGCCCGAGGTAGACGATGATCCCCGACCCCAGCGCGAGGCCGACCAAAAGGTTCCGCAGCAGCCGGCGGCGCACGCTCCGGGCGGCGAGGGGGAAGTACAAGGGCGTCAGCCGGGCCATCTTCGCCAGGTTGCGCGGATGGAGGGCTCGGAGGAAACCGGTGAGCCCGCGGACGAGGGCGTCAACCAGACCGATCATCGCCTGTCACCCGCCCTTTCGCTCGATGGTGGTGACCACCCCGTCGTGCATCCGGACGACGCGGTCGGCGTACTCGGCGAAGCCCGGGTCGTGAGAGACGACGACGAACGTCTGTTTCTTCTCCTGGTTGAACCGCCGGAAGAGTTCCATGATGTCCAGGCCGTTTTTCGAGTCGAGGTTGCCCGTCGGCTCGTCGGCGAGGATGATGAGCGGGTTGTTGGCCAGGGAGCGCGCCACCGCCACGCGCTGCTGCTCGCCGCCGGAGAGCTCGAACGGCGTGTGTTTGGCGCGATAGGACATTCCGACCGCCTCGAGGAGAGAGGCCGTCCGGAGGGCAATCTCCGCCTTGGACAGGCCGATCATCCGCATCGGGAGGGAGACGTTCTCCTCGGCCGTGAGGTCCGCTAAGAGGTTGAAGAACTGGAACACGAAGCCGAGTTCGCGGCGGCGGATGCGGGCCAGGCCGGACTCGTCCAGCTTGGAGAAAGCCGTTCCCTTGAGCTCGACGTCACCGCGGGTGGGACGGTCCAGCCCTCCCAGGAGGTTGAGGAGCGTGGTCTTCCCACATCCCGAGGGGCCGGCGACAAGGACGAACTCGCCCTGAGCCACCTCGAGGTCAACCTTCTTGAGAGCCCAGACTCCTTCTCCCGCCGGGAACCTTCGACCGAGTGCGGTCGCCCGCAAGATAGGCTTCATCACCGTTCCCGCCCCTTCCGCGTCAAGCGTCGCCGAGCAGACTGGCTGACGGTGTCCGGGCCGCCTCCCAGGCGGGGAGGAAGCCGAAGACCAAGGATATGCCGACCGTCAAGCCGACGACGGCTCCGGCCGTCTGTAGCGTGAGCAGCGCGCCCTCGACGAGACTGGCGGAGGACGCGAAGATGCTGGCGAGCGTGATCAGCCTTACCGTCAGGAAACCCAGGAGCGAGCCGGCGAGCGAGTACCCGAGGGTCTCGGTCAAGAAGAGCGCGAGGATGTCGCGACTCGCCGCCCCCAGGGCCTTGAGCACGCCGATCTCGCGGCGCCTCTGGGTCACGAGGATGTACATGTTGGCCACGACCAGGAATCCGGCGACGACAAAGGCGAGCGCGGCCAGCTGGTCCTTCACGTCCAAGGCCAGGGTCGGCCGGGCGTAGTGGAAGTGGGTGATGGTTACGGTGAAGGGGTCCAGGCTGGTGAGACGGGCGCGGTAGTTGAGGCCCGACAGGGAGACCTCCTGCGGCACGGTGAGGACGGCGCAGTCCGGCAGTTGGGCCGCGAGCGTCTGCGCCACGGTCTTGGCCTCGGCCATCGAGTCCAGGGTGATGGCGAGTTGCCCGGTGTAGCGCTGCGGGCCACCGGCCACGGCCTCGAAGACCTTGGCGAACGTCGCGGCCGGAACCCAGACCTCAGGCTGGTCCAGGAACACGGTTTGAGTCGGCGCCACGGCCGACCGCTCGAGCAGGCCGGCTGGGTCCTCCAGGCGCACCTGGCCCCACTCCAGCCCGAACTGGCCGTAGACCATGAAGTAGAACGTCTGGGGATTGGCGTAGTCGGTGACCGGCCGGCCCTCCGCGTCGTAGCCGCGGATGGTCGGGACCTCGACGACGAGTTTGTCGCCCGGCCGGATGCCTTCGGCCGCGAAGGCCGCGCCATTGGTGATGGCCACCCAGAAACCATCCTGCGCCGGCCGGAAGTATGACCCGCCCATCATGGCCGTCTCGGGGATGGACCTCTTGTCTATGTCGGCCTGGACGTTCCTCCCCCGGAGGGTGATGGGGAGGCGGACCTTGCCTTGGGCGGTCTCCCTCACGATGTAGGCCGGGAGGAGTTGCGCGGCCTCGACTTGAAGCCCGCCGCCCGCGCCGGTCATGGCCGCCAGAGCCGGGGGCAGATTCTGAAGATCGAAGACGGGCGGAGGGGCGTCGGCCGGAGCCAGGTAGCCCTGGGCGAGGTCCGGATGGAAGCCCACGGCGTCGGTGGGCAGATCGGGCGACAAGCGCCGCCATTCCCACGCGGTGCCGGGGTCGCCCGAGCCGGCGAAGACGAAACGGTTGGGGTAGATGATGATATCCGCCCCGACCATCTGACGCCAGACCCGGCTGACGCCTTCGGCGTACCCCGTGGACAGGGCGAGGGTCAGAGTCATGATGGCCGAGGCGACGGCCATGCTGATGATGATCATGCCGGTCCGGTTCCAGTTGCGGGTCACGTTCCTCAAGGCCATTCGGAAGAAGACCACACCGCCACCCCCACGGATGCTCCGGACCCTCTCTAAGTGCTACCTACGAGGCAGCCGGCGCGAAAGTTCCCCGCGGCGGGTCCGGGTGATGGAGCCCGCCACCGGACGGGCGTCTCGGGGGCGGGCCCTGAGGGCCAGCGTGCTATAGTAGGGCGGGTGAGACCATGGCTTATGACGCGTTCCTGGCCGCCGCGGTGGCCCGGGAGCTTGACGGACAGCTCGCCGGAAGGTCCCTGCTGGGAGTTCGCCCCGCCCTGGGAACCGACCTCCTGGCCACGTTCGGGCCCAGGAGCAGGCCGGTCTGGGTTGTCCTCGCCACCGGGGCGAAGCCCGCCGTCTACCCGCTCGATGGCGAGCCGGAGGGCCTGGAACCGCTGGCCGGGCCGGGTCTTGAGGCCTTCCTCCGCCTCGTCGAGGCCCGTCTCGCCGGCCGGGCGGTCGGAGGTGTCCAGGCCCTGGCCTGGGAGAGGATCATCGAGTTCACGCTCCTACCCCGGGAAGGGCTGCGGGGTGACCGCGAGTCCGCCTTCCTTGTCCATGAGGCGGCGCCCAAGCCGGCCCGGCTCTTCTTGCTCAAGGGCGACCGGACCATCGCCGCCGTCTGGCCCGCCCCCTCGGCCCCACCTCCAGGCGAGGCTCCGCCGCCGGCGCGGCCACCCGGCGAGAGGCTTCTCCGGGCGGGCGAGCCCTACCAGGCCCCGGCGACGACGTGGACCCACTCTCCTTCGGTCTTGGCCGCGAACGACAAGCTCTTCGCCACCTCTCTGGAGGCGGCGAGCCGGGAGGACCTCGACCTGGCCGACCCTTCCCGCGGGCCCGCGCCCGTCTGGCGTCTCCTCCTGAGGGTGGCGCCACCGCTCGGGCCGGCCGTGGCCCGAGCCATCGCCCGGCGCGCCGGGGCCACCGGAAGCGGCGCGGGGCCGGGGCTGCACGCGGCCTTCGCGGACGCCGTGGGCGCCTACACGTCGGGGCGGTTTGTGCCCTGCCTGGTGCTCCCGGCCGAACCCTTCGCTCTGCCCGCGGAGGTCTCGGCCCTGCCGGTCGAGGCCCCGTCGCCCCAGACCGTGGTGGCCTGCCCGTCGGCGAGCCAGGCCCTGGCCGCCTGGCATCAGGGCAGCCAGACGGCTGGACTGCGTGACGCCCTGGCCGCCCGGGTCGGCCGGGCCCTCCGCGCGGCCGTGGAGCGGACCCGCCGGAAGGTCGAGAAACAGGCCGGGGACGTGGCCAAGACCGGCGAGGCCGCAGCGCTTCGCCACTCCGGCGAACTCCTTCTGGCCAACCTCCAAGCCGTCAAGACCGGCGACCAGCAGGTGACCGTGCCCGACTACGACGGCCCTCCCGTGACCATCGAGCTGGACCCCCGCCTCTCGCCGGGACGCAACGCCCAGCGCTACTTCACCCGGTACCGTAAGGCCCAGCGGGCCGCGCAACTCAAGGGCCCCCGCGAGAAGGCGGTCCATGAGTTGGCCTGGCTTGAGACCGTGGCCTTCGACCTCGAACGCCTGGCGCAGCCTGGGACGGGTCAGTTGGCCGAGGAGACGGCCGACCCGCCGTCCCCCCTGTCCGGCGTCTGGCGGGAGGTCGCCCGCCTGCGCCGGTCCGTCGGCGAACTTCTCGAACTCGAGGCCGGTCTGGCGCGAGCCGGTTACCTGGGGGCGGGGAAAGGCCCCGGGGCGGCGTCACGCCGACCGGG